>NZ_JBSFZS010000065.1:0-46165 GCF_053600395.1 Streptomyces sp. NPDC005070
GGGTGCATCAGCCCGTCGCCGTTGGGTGAGGGGTGGGCGTCGGTGGCGACGGGCATCGATGTACCGGCACGGCCCCTTCCGTCGCATTCCGGGTGCGGGTGCGGGTGCGCGGGCGTGAGTTTCAGCCCCTCCGGTGTCTGAGGGGCGGCCGGGGTCAGTCCGTGAGGTCGTCGAGGACCGGGAAGCGGCGCGGTGCGACGAGCAGCAGGACCAGGAAGGCGAGCGCGGCGGCACCGGCGGCGCCCAGATAGACCGTGTGCACCGCGTCGGCGACCGCGTGGCGCAACTGCCCGTCCGGGGTGCCCGAGTTCAGCGCGCGGGTCACCGCGTCGAGATCTCCGGCGCCGCCGAGCCGCGCGGCCAGCACCCCGTTGGCGATGGCGCCGAAGAGGGCGGCGCCGAGGGTCTGTCCGGTCTGCCGGCAGAACAGGACGGAGGCGGTGGTCGTACCGCGTTCGGCCCATCCGACGGTGGACTGGACGCCGACGATCAGGGGGAGCTGGAAGAGGCCGAGGGCGCCGCCCAGCAGCAGCATCAGCAGGACGGGCTGCCACGGTTCGCCCGGGGTGGGCAGGAAGGGGAAGGCGAGCAGGAGCAGGCCTGCCGCGCCGATGCCGAGCACGGCGGTGTCGCGGAAGCCGATGCGGCGGTAGACGTGCTGGCTGAGCGCCGCGGACACCGGCCAGCTCAACGTCCATACGGAGAGCACGAATCCGGCGGAGACCGGGGCGAGGCCGAGGACCGCCTGCGCGTAGGTGGGCAGGAAGACCGTCGGCGCGACCATCAGCAGGCCGAGGGCCCCGAGCGCCAGGTTGACCGCCGCGATCGTGCGGCGGCGCCACACCCAGCCGGGGATGATCGGTTCGGCCGCCCGCCGCTCCACCACCACGACGACCGCGAGCAGGCACGCTCCCCCGGTGAACAGGGCGATCGAGGGGGCCGAGAGCCAGTCCCAGGCGACACCGCCCTGCACGAGCGCGGTCAGCAGGACACCGCCGCAGGCGAACACCGCGAGGGCGCCCGCCCAGTCGATCCGCGGCCGCCGGCCGGGGGCGGTCCGCTGCGGCTCGCGCAGATGACGGGCGATCAGCCACAGGGCGAGGGCGCCGACCGGAAGATTGACGAGGAAGATCCACCGCCAGTCGGCGTACGTCGCGAGGAGGCCGCCCAGGGCGGGGCCCGCGACGGCCGAGGTCGCCCACACCGTGGACAGCCTGGCCTGGATCTTCGGGCGTTCCTTGAGCGGGTACAGATCGGCGGCGAGTGTCTGCACGGTGCCCTGGAGGGCACCGCCGCCCAGGCCCTGGACGACGCGGAAAGCGATGAGCGCGGCCATGTTCCACGCGCCGGCGCAGAGCAGGGAGCCGAGGAGGAAGAGCGCGGCGCCCGCCAGGAGGACCGGTTTGCGGCCGAAGGTGTCGGAGAGCTTGCCGTAGACGGGGAGCGTGACCGTGACGGCCAGCAGATAGCCCGAGAACAGCCAGGAGAAGACCGAGAAGCCGCCGAGGTCGCCGACGATCTGCGGAACGGCGGTGGACACGACGGTGGAGTCGAGGGCGGCGAGCCCCATCGCCAGCATGAGCGCGGCGACGACGGCGCGCCGCCGCCGGGTCTCGGCCCGGTCCGCGCGGGCGGCGTGCTCCCGTACGACCGGTGTCCCGGTGTTCCTCCCGGTGTTCCCCTCGCCCACGGGATTCCTTCCCCCTGCATCCATCTGCCGGGGCCAGCTTCCCACTTGAGCCTCACGCCGGGGGAGGGTGGAGGCTGTGTGGGCCCAGGGGTGGACCCGACCCCGAGGGGTTGTCCACCGGAGGGTGGAGAACCCCTAGGGGGATCTCCGTACCAGGGCTCGGGGAGGGTTCGTCCCGCCGGAGGAGGAGACGGGCCCAAGCCGTTCTTAACCTGGTTTTACGTCGTCGGGGTCGCGCTCCGGTCGTACGGACCGCACCTCCGGGGGTGGGGTTTTCCCCAGCAGAAGACGGGGCCGTGCACCAGCGCGTACGACCCCCTGACGGCAGCAGACTTACGGACGTGGCCGGCACACCGCGTCCGAACGGCGTGGACCTCCGTGGCCCGTCGCACCCGCTCACAGACTTTCGCAGCCCGGCAGGGCCCCCTGCCGGCCGACTTAGGAGACATACCGTGACATCGGCTGTAAGCATTCCCAGGCACGAGGGCACTGGAGGGCGTACGGCCGTCGCCGCGCGGGCGCGACAGGTCGTCAAGGCGTACGGGTCCGGGGAGACCCGCGTCGTGGCCCTCGACCAGGTCGACGTGGATATCGCGCGGGGCCGGTTCACCGCGATCATGGGCCCGTCGGGGTCCGGCAAGTCCACCCTCATGCACTGCCTCGCCGGGCTCGACACCGTCACCTCCGGCCAGATCTTCCTCGACGAGACCGAGATCACCGGGCTCAAGGACAAGAGGCTGACGCAGCTTCGCCGGGACCGGATCGGCTTCATCTTCCAGGCGTTCAACCTGCTGCCGACGCTGAACGCCCTGGAGAACATCACGCTCCCGATGGACATCGCGGGCCGCAAGCCCGACCGGGCCTGGCTGAACCAGGTCGTGGAGACCGTCGGGCTGGCGGACCGGCTCAAGCACCGTCCGACCCAGCTCTCCGGTGGCCAGCAGCAGCGCGTCGCCGTGGCGCGGGCGCTGGCGGCCCGCCCCGAGATCATCTTCGGCGACGAGCCGACCGGAAACCTCGACTCCCGGGCCGGCGCCGAGGTGCTGGGCTTCCTGCGGCGCTCGGTCGACGACCTCGGCCAGACCATCGTGATGGTCACGCACGACCCGGTGGCCGCCTCGTACGCGGACCGTGTGCTGTATCTCGCGGACGGCAGGATCGTCGACGAGATGCACCAGCCGACGGCCGATCAGGTCCTGGACCGCATGAAGGACTTCGACTCCCGCGGGCGGACGTCATGACCGTCCTCAAGACCTCGATGCGCAACTTCTTCGCGCACAAGGGACGCATGGCCCTGTCGGCCGTCGCCGTCCTGCTGTCGGTGGCCTTCGTCTGCGGAACGCTCGTGTTCAGCGACACGATGAACACGACGTTCGACAAGCTGTTCGCGGCCACCTCCTCCGATGTGACCGTGAGCGCGAAGAGCGCCTCGGACACCGGTGAGACGACGTCCGGCAACGGCAAGCCGCCGGTCATGCCCGCCTCGGTGCTCGCCCAGGTGCGTACCGCGCCGGGCGTGAAGTCGGCCGAGGGCGCGGTCTTCTCCAGCGCCGTGACCGTCGTCGACGCCGACAAGGACAACCTGTCGCCCTCCAGCGGCGCGCCCACCATCGTCGGCAGTTGGAACGCCAACGAAGCGCGCACCATGAAGATCACCTCCGGTTCGGCGCCGAAGGGCTCCGGCCAGGTGATGGTCGACGAGGACACCGCCGACAAGCATCACCTGAAGCTCGGTGACGAGATCGGCGTGATCAGCGCCGTCGGCACGCACACCGCGCAGATCTCCGGCATCGCGCACTTCACCGTCACCAACCCCGGCGCGGCGATCTTCTACCTGGACACGCCGACCGCCCAGAAGACGCTCGTCGGCCGGACCGGCGTCTACACCAACGTGAACGTCACCGCGGCCGCCGGAGTCAGCGACGCCCGGCTCAAGCAGGATGTGACGGCCACGACCGGCGGCCACTACAAGGTGCAGACCGCCAAGGAGACCGCCGACGCCAACAGCCAGGACGTGAGCGGCTTCCTGGACGTCATGAAGTACGCGATGCTCGGCTTCGCCGGCATCGCCTTCCTGGTCGGCATCTTCCTGATCATCAACACCTTCTCCATGCTGGTCGCCCAGCGCACCCGCGAGATCGGTCTGATGCGGGCCATCGGCTCCAGCCGCAAGCAGGTCAACCGCTCGGTCCTGGTCGAGGCACTGCTCCTCGGCACGGTCGGCTCCGTCCTCGGTGTCGGCGCGGGCATCGGCATCGCCGTCGGCCTGATGAAGCTCATGGGCATGACCGGCATGAACCTGTCCACCGACGACCTGACGGTGACCTGGACGACCCCGGTGATCGGCATGGCGCTCGGCATCGTCGTCACCGTCCTGGCGGCCTATCTGCCCGCCCGCCGGGCCGGCAAGGTCTCCCCGATGGCCGCCCTGCGCGACGCCGGCGCCCCGGCCGACGCGAAGGCCGGAGTCGTACGGGCCGTGCTCGGCCTGCTCCTCACCGGCGCCGGCGGCGCCGGCCTCTACCTCGCCGCCGACGCCACCAAGGCGAGCCAGGGCTCGATGTGGCTCGGCCTCGGCGTGGTGCTCAGCCTGCTCGGGTTCGTCGTCATCGGCCCGCTGCTCGCGAGCGGTGTGGTGCGCGTCCTGGGCGCGGTCCTGCTGCGGGCGTTCGGCCCGGTGGGACGGCTGGCCGAGCGCAACGCCCTGCGCAACCCGCGCCGCACCGGCGCCACCGGCGCCGCTCTCATGATCGGCCTCGCGCTGGTCGCCTGCCTCTCGGTGGTCGGCTCCTCCATGGTCGCCTCCGCGACCGACGAGCTCGACAAGACCGTCGGCACCGACTTCATCATCCAGAACGACGGCGGTCAGCCGATCACCCAGCAGGCCGTGCAGGCCGTGAAGAAGACGCCGGGGCTGTCCCGGGTCACCGAGTACCGGGTCACCGAGGGCGACTACACCACCCCCGACGGCAAGACGCTCAAGGACACCGACATCACGGCGGCCGACCCGTCGTACGCCACCGACCTGCGGACGAAGACCGTCGCCGGCGATCTGAAGGACGCCTACCTGCCCGACTCGATGTCCGTGCACGACAAGTTCGCCAAGGACCACGGCATCCACCTCGGGTCGAAGATCAAGGTCGCCTTCAAGGACGGCGCCACGGCGAACCTGACGGTCCGCGCCATCACCAGCAGCGACGCCGTCATCGACAAGGGCTCGAAGTACATCTCCACCGCCACGCTCGCCAAGTACGTGCCGGCCGACAAGATGCCGCTGGACGAGCTGGTCTTCGCCTCGGCCAAGGACGGACAGCAGGACAGCGCGTACAAGGCCCTGAAGTCCTCCCTGCACGACTACCCGCAGTACCAGGTCCGCGACCAGACCGACTACAAGCAGGCCATGAAGGACCAGATCGGCCAGCTCCTGAACCTGATCTACGGCCTGCTGGCCCTCGCGATCATCGTCGCGGTCCTCGGTGTGGTGAACACCCTCGCCCTGTCGGTGGTCGAGCGCACCAGGGAGATCGGTCTGATGCGGGCCATCGGCCTCTCGCGCCGCCAGCTCCGCCGCATGATCCGGATGGAGTCGGTGGTCATCGCCCTCTTCGGCGCGCTGCTCGGCCTCGGCCTGGGCATGGGCTGGGGCGCGACGGCCCAGAAGCTCCTCGCCCTGGAGGGCCTGAACGTCCTGGAGATCCCCTGGCCGACCATCATCGGGGTCTTCGTCGGATCGGCCTTCGTGGGCCTGTTCGCCGCCCTGATCCCGGCGTTCCGGGCGGGCCGGATGAACGTCCTGAACGCGATCGCCACCGACTAGGACCAGTCCTGGCCGATCGGCGGGCGGTCGAAGGAGCCACCGCGTACGGGGGTCGCGGTGGCCCCGGCGGGCCCGGTCCGGGGAGAACACTCTCCCCGGACCGGGCCCGCTGCGCGTCCGGGACGCGGTGCGTCGGGGCGGGCCTGGTGACGGGCCGGTCGCCCCGGGCGGGGCGGGCCCTCGGCGGACGGTCACGCGCGGGCGGGCCCGGAGTCGTAGGCTGGATGCCCCCGGCCCGTCCCACGTGTCGGGCGTCTCGCGTTGCCCACTCCCCGGGATGGAAGCCCTTCATGAGCCTGCACGGTCTGCTCGACGCCGTCGTCAAGGACGCCGCCCTCACGGAGGCGGCGAAGGCCGCCGCCGACGGCAACCGGATGCATGTCGACCTGGTCGGCCCACCGGCGGCCCGCCCGTTCGCCGTCGCCGCGCTCGCCCGCGAGACCGGCCGTACGGTCCTCGCGGTCACGGCCACGGGCCGCGAGGCCGAGGACCTGGCCGCGGCCCTGCGCTCCCTGCTCCCGCCGGACGGCGTCGCGGAGTACCCCTCGTGGGAGACGCTGCCCCACGAGCGGCTCTCGCCCCGCTCCGACACCGTCGGCCGGCGCCTCGCCGTCCTGCGGCGCCTCGCCCACCCGCGCCCCGACGACCCCGAGACCGGACCGGTGTCCGTCGTCGTCGCTCCCATCCGCTCGGTCCTCCAGCCCCAGGTCAAGGGCCTGGGCGACCTGGAGCCCGTCGTCCTGCGCACCGGCGTGAGCGCCGACCTCGGCGAGACCGTCGAGGCGCTCGCGGCAGCCGCATACTCCCGCGTCGAACTCGTCGAGAAGCGCGGCGAGTTCGCCGTCCGCGGCGGCATCCTGGACGTCTTCCCGCCCACCGAGGAGCACCCGCTGCGCGTGGAGTTCTGGGGCGACGACGTCGAGGAGATCCGCTACTTCAAGATCGCGGACCAGCGTTCGCTGGAGGTCGCCGAGCACGGCCTGTGGGCCGCGCCCTGCCGCGAACTGCTGCTCACGGAGGACGTCCGGGCGCGGGCCGAGGCCCTCGCCGAGGCCCACCCGGAGCTCGGTGAACTCCTCGGCAAGATCGCCGAGGGCATCGCCGTGGAGGGCATGGAATCGCTCGCCCCGGTCCTCGTCGACGACATGGAGCTGCTCCTCGACGTCCTGCCGGAGGGCGCGATGACGATCGTGTGCGACCCGGAGCGGGTACGGACCCGGGCCGCGGACCTCGTCGCGACCTCGCAGGAGTTCCTCCAAGCCTCCTGGGCGGCGACGGCCGGCGGCGGCGAGGCCCCCATCGACGTCGGCGCGGCCTCCCTGTGGTCCATCGCGGACGTACGGGACCGGGCCCGCGAGCTGGACATGATGTGGTGGTCGGTGTCGCCGTTCGCCGCCGACGGAGAACTCACGGACGCCTTCGTCGGCGGGGTGGGGGACACCCTCAAGCTGGGCATGCACGCCCCCGAGACCTACCGCGGCGACACCGCCAGAGCGCTCGCCGACACCAAGGGCTGGCTGGCCGACGGCTGGCACACGGTCTACGTCACCGAGGCGCACGGCCCGGCCGCCCGCACCGTCGAGGTGCTCGGCGGCGAGGGCATCGCGGCCCGCCTGGACACCGACCTCACCGACATCGGCCCCTCCGTCGTGCACGTGGCGTGCGGTTCCATCGACTACGGCTTCGTCGACCCGGCGCTCCGCCTCGCCGTCCTGACGGAGACCGACCTCTCCGGCCAGAAGGCGGCGGGCAAGGACGGCGCCCGGATGCCGGCCCGCCGCCGCAAGACGATCGACCCGCTGACCCTGGAGACCGGCGACTACATCGTCCACGAACAGCACGGTGTCGGCCGCTACATCGAGATGGTGCAGCGCACCGTCCAGTCCGCGACCCGTGAGTACCTGGTCGTCGAGTACGCCCCCGCCAAGCGCGGTCAGCCCGGCGACCGCCTCTACATCCCCACCGACCAGCTCGAACAGATCACCAAGTACGTCGGCGGCGAGGCCCCCACCCTGCACCGCCTCGGCGGCGCCGACTGGACCAAGACCAAGGCGCGCGCCAAGAAGGCGGTCAAGGAGATCGCCGCCGACCTGATCAAGCTGTACTCGGCGCGGATGGCCGCCCCCGGTCACGCCTTCGGCGCCGACACGCCCTGGCAGCGCGAGCTGGAGGACG
Source organism: Streptomyces sp. NPDC005070 (assembly GCF_053600395.1). Taxonomy (NCBI): domain Bacteria; kingdom Bacillati; phylum Actinomycetota; class Actinomycetes; order Kitasatosporales; family Streptomycetaceae; genus Streptomyces; species Streptomyces sp. NPDC005070. The sequence continues at coordinate 7,683 of NZ_JBSFZS010000065.1, forward strand.
CGTTCCCGTACGCGGAGACCCCCGACCAGCTCACGACGATCGCCGAGGTCAAGGAGGACATGGAGAAGACGGTCCCGATGGACCGCCTGATCTGCGGCGACGTCGGCTACGGCAAGACGGAGATCGCGGTCCGCGCCGCGTTCAAGGCGGTGCAGGACGGCAAGCAGGTCGCGGTCCTGGTGCCCACGACCCTGCTCGTGCAGCAGCACTTCGGCACGTTCTCCGAGCGCTACTCGCAGTTCCCGGTGAACGTCCGCGCCCTGTCCCGCTTCCAGACGGAGACCGAGGCCAAGGCGGTCCTGGAGGGCCTGCGCGAGGGTTCGGTGGACCTCGTCATCGGCACCCACCGTCTGTTCTCCTCGGAGACGAAGTTCAAGGACCTGGGCCTGGTCATCGTCGACGAGGAGCAGCGCTTCGGCGTCGAGCACAAGGAGCAGCTCAAGAAGCTGCGCGCCAACGTCGACGTCCTGACGATGTCGGCCACCCCCATCCCCCGTACGCTCGAAATGGCGGTGACGGGCATCCGGGAGATGTCCACGATCACCACCCCGCCGGAGGAGCGGCACCCGGTGCTGACCTTCGTCGGCCCGTACGAGGAGAAGCAGATCGGCGCCGCGATCCGCCGTGAGCTGCTGCGCGAGGGCCAGGTCTTCTACATCCACAACCGGGTCGAGTCCATCGACCGGGCGGCCGCCCGCCTCAGGGAGATCGTCCCGGAGGCGCGGATCGCCACGGCCCACGGCCAGATGTCGGAGACGGCGCTGGAGCAGGTGGTCGTGGACTTCTGGGAGAAGAAGTTCGACGTGCTGGTCTCCACGACGATCGTCGAGTCGGGCATCGACATCTCGAACGCGAACACGCTGATCGTGGAGCGCGGCGACAACTTCGGCCTGTCGCAGCTCCACCAGCTCCGCGGCCGGGTCGGCCGCGGCCGGGAACGCGGCTACGCCTACTTCCTGTACCCGCCGGAGAAGCCGCTGACGGAGACCGCCCACGAGCGGCTCGCGACGATCGCCCAGCACACGGAGATGGGCGCGGGCATGTACGTGGCGATGAAGGACCTGGAGATCCGCGGAGCGGGCAACCTGCTCGGCGGCGAGCAGTCGGGCCACATCGCCGGCGTCGGCTTCGACCTGTACGTCCGCATGGTGGGCGAGGCGGTCGCGGACTACCGCGCCTCGCTGGAGGGCGGTGTGGAGGAGGAGCCGCCGCTGGAGGTCAAGATCGAGCTTCCGGTCGACGCGCACGTCCCGCACGAGTACGCGCCGGGCGAGCGGCTGCGCCTCCAGGCGTACCGGTCCATCGCCTCCGCGAACACGGAGGAGGACGTCAAGGCCGTACGCGAGGAACTGGTCGACCGCTACGGCAAGCTCCCGGAGCCGGTCGAGAACCTGCTCCTGGTGGCGGGTCTGCGGATGCTCGCGCGCGCCTGCGGGGTCGGCGAGATCGTCCTCCAGGGCAACAACATCCGCTTCGCGCCGGTGGAGTTGAGGGAGTCCCAGGAGCTGCGCCTGCAGCGTCTGTACCCGGGAACCGTCATCAAGCCGACCGCCCACCAGATCCTCGTCCCCCGCCCGAAGACCGCGAAGGTCGGCGGAAGGCCGCTGGTGGGCCGGGAACTGCTCGGCTGGACCGGGGAGTTCCTGGCTTCGATCCTGGGGTCGTAACCGCCGGGGCCGTAGCCGCCGGGTTCGCGTCGAGGGAGCGGCCGCCGGGGCCGGTGGTGGCGCCGGGGGCGGCGCCCGCCCGCGGGAGTGGGCGGTCAGGACTGTGGGGAGCGGAACAGCATGCCCGTCAGGGCGTGGAAGACCTCGTCCGCGTCCTGTCCGCCCACCTGGCCGTCCAGGTTGTGGCTGATCAGGAGTGTGGCGAAGCCGTGGGCGAGGGACCAGGCCGCGATGCCGGCGAGGCGGGCGTCGGGGCCGCGGCCCTCCGAGGGGATCGCGGCCACGGCGGCCCGCAGCCGCCCGCCGGCTAGTGTCCGGGCCGTCGCGAGCTCCAGGTCGTTCGCGCGGAGCAGCTCCGGGGCGAACATGACCTGGAAGTGGGCCGGATGCTCCCGCGCGAAGCGTACGTAGCGCACGCCCGCGTCCCGTAGGTCCTCGGCGTCGTCGAGCGCGGTCGCCAGGAGCCCGAAGCCCTCCGCCGCGACGGCCGTGAGGAGGCCGACGCGGTCCTTGAAGTGGTGTGCCGGTGCCGCGTGCGAGACGCCCGCGCGGCGGGCCAGGTCTCGCAGGCTCACCGCGGAGGGTCCTTCGGTGGCGATGACGTCGAGAGCGGCGCCGAGGATGGCGCGGCGCAGGTCCCCGTGGTGGTACGGGCGAGCTGAGCCACTGGTCTTCGCGGGATCCATGACAGCAGCGTACGCCGAATCTAGTCGTTGACAAGTTCGGTCGGCCGGTGCAATCTTGGCAGTGTCAAGTTGTGAGCGTGTCGATACGTGACGAGGGGTGGAGTCATGTCCGGGAAGGTGAGCGGGGCGAGTGGGGTCAGTGCTGCGGGTGCTGCGGGTGCTGCGGGCGGGGAGGGGGGCGTGCCCGCGGACGCCGCGGGTGTCGACCTCGGGCGGGTGCGTCAGCTCTGGCATCTGCTGGAACCCCTGCACGCCGTGCTGTATTACGCGCCGGAGGCCTTCGAGGAGGCGGCGGCGCTCGGATACGGGACCGAGGAGCGCTGGCCCAGCTACTTCCCCTACCGCGCGGCGCCGTTGGGGGCGGTGGGCGGCCGGCGGGTGGCCTCCGCCTTCTATAGTTTCAGCCCGCGCATGGTGGACGCGCACATCAAGTCCGCGTGGCGGACCGCGAGTCCGAAGAAGGTGCTTGCGGCGCGCGAGCGCGCGGTCGACCGGGCGTACCGCGCGATCCTCGGCGACCGCGTCGACAGTCCCGAGCTGGCCGAGGCCGCCGCGCTGGCCCGTCGGGCCGCCGAGGCCGTGGACACCGCGGGCCGTCAGCTCGCCGCGGCCAACGCCGAGTTGCCCTGGCCCGAGGCCCCGCATCTCCGGCTCTGGCACGCGGCGACGATCCTGCGCGAGCACCGCGGCGACGGTCATCTCGCGGCCCTGCTCGTCGCGGAGCTGGACCCGGCCGAATCGCTGGTCTCCTTCGCGGCGATAGGCGCGGCCTCCGTGGAGCGGTTCGAGAGCCGTGGCTGGAGCCCCGAGGAGTGGGCCGCCGCCCGGGACCGGCTGGCCGTCCGGGGCCTGGTCGACGAGGACGGCATCGCCACGGAGGCCGGCCGCGAGCTGCGCCGCCGGGTCGAGCGTCACACCGATCGGCTGGCCGCCGCCCCCTGGCAGGCGCTCGGCCCGGAGTCCGTCACCCGCCTCGCCGATCTGCTCGGCGAGTTCTGGGTCGCCGTGCTGGGCTCGGGACTGTTGCCGTCGGAGACGACGCTGGGGATCGGGAAGGTCTGACGCGCGCGAGGAAGGTCTGGCGCGCGCGACGAGGCCCGGCGAACCCGGGCGGGGAGGGGCGGGGCGACGGCCCCGACTCCGGCGCGGAGGGTCAACGACCCCAACCCCACCCGGCGGGGATGCCGCGGTGGGGCTCGGATTGGAGGGGGTTGCTCGGATCGCTCCGGCTATGACTGTGGGGGCCGGTCGCGGTCGCGGTCCATGCCCATCGTGCCTTCGGCCTTCTGCTGCGCGTCGTCGACCTTGTCCGTGTATTTGTCGCCGGTCCTCTTGTTGACCTGCTTCTCGGCGGCATCGGACATGTCCGATGCTTTGTCCTGCGCCGCCTTGTTGTGCTTGAACTTGTCGAAGATGCCCATCCAGAGCTCCTTCCCGGGTGACTCACGATCGACGATACGCCCGGCGTGCGCCTCTTGCCCATTGATGCCCGGTATGGCGGGAGCATGGCGGCCATTACCTTGGGCAGACGGGAATCACGTCCGATCGGGGCGGACCGGGGAGGCGAAGGGGAGGGGCGTCGTGCTGCGTCTGAGGGGTGGGGCGGCGGCTGCCGCGTTGGTGGTGCTCGTCATGGGTGCCGGAGTCAGCGGCTGCAAGAAGGACGCGCTGGGCTCGGAGGGGCCGCAGGAGACGGCCGCCGGCGGTGGTGGGGCCGCGCTCTCCGCCGTGGACTCGCTGGCCGTCAAGGGGCGCGCGCCCAAGACCGGGTACAGCAGAGAGCGGTTCGGCACGGCCTGGGCCGACACCGACGCGAACCGGTGCGACACCCGTGACGACATCCTCAAGCGGGACCTGAAGGACGTGTCGTTCAGCGACGGCAAGTGCCGGGTGTCCCGTGGTGTCCTCGAACCCGATCCGTACGGGGGCAAGGACGTCACCTTCGTGCGTGGCCGCAGCCTGGTCGACATCGACCACCTCGTCGCGCTCTCGGACGCCTGGCAGAAGGGCGCCAAGTACTGGGACGCGAGCAAGCGGATAGCGCTGGCCAACGACCCGCTCAACCTCCGTGCCGTCGGCGCGAGCGCCAACCGCAGCAAGGGCGACGGCGACACCGCGACCTGGCTCCCGCCGAACAAGGCGTACCGCTGCACGTATGTCGCCGCGCAGGTGGCGGTGAAGAAGAAGTACGGGCTCTGGGTCACCGGCGCCGAGAAGGCGGCCATGAAGAAGGTGCTGGGCGGATGCCCGGGCCAGAAGCTCCCCTCGGGCGGGAACCCGACCGAGGCGCCGAAGAGGTTCCACGCGAAGTGATGAGAAGAGGCGAGCCGCCGCCCGTTCTCAGTCCAGATCGGCGGCGGCCGACTCGTATTGCGCCGCCTGTTTCGGGGTGAGGTAGCGGGAGACGCGGACGAGTACCGAGCCGTGGACGTAGTCGTATTCGGCGAAGGCCGGGGAGGACTCGGCGATGCCGCGGAGGTAGTCCGCGCGTGCCCTGGCGTCGGATGCGTCGGCGAACACCTCGATCGCGCCGCCGCGTTCGACGGCTCCCGGGTCCGCGCCGGTCACCTGGGAGGCCTGCACCCAGCTGTCCGAGAACGTGACTTTGGACGTGTACTCGTCGGGGCGTCCGAGCAGGTGGTTGGGGTCGTTCTCCGCGGTGACGGTTCCCGTGAGGGTCGCTGTCCCCACCCGTGTGGACAGGGCCTGGAAGGCGGCCCGCGCGGTGGGCCGGCCGTCGGTGCGCGTGCTCGCCCTCGCCGGTTCGTGTGCGTCGGCCGGGGATTTCGCGGGTGCGTTGCCGCACGCGGTCAGGAGGGTCAGGAGGGCGACGACGGGCGCGATGGCCGACGCGGCGGCGGAGGTGGTTCTGTGCATGCGGGAGATGCTGGCGTTCGGGCCGTCGCGGCGTGCCTGTGTAGCGGAGCTGTTACGGAGTGTTCCCCTGGTCGAAGTCGTGTTCGACGCGCGCGCCGACAAGCGCCGGGGCTCGGCGGGCCGGCCCCCGTGCTCCCGCCGGACCCGGTCAGCCGATCGTGAGCAACAGCCGGGACACGGTGCGGAGTTCTTCGTCCGGGTGGCCCTGGCCCGAGAACGAGGTGTCGGTGAGGAGGCGCTTCGGGGAGGACACGTAGGACTGGAGGGACGGGTGGAGTTCCTCCGGGGAACAGCCTGTCGTGGTGAGGGCCTTGAGGGCGCTGAGGCCTACCGGGGTGGTGCCGGCCAGGTCGGCGAGGACGGGGACGGCGCGGTCCGGGGAGCCGGTGATCCAGTGGTGGGCCTCGGAGGCCGCCTTGCGCGTCCAGTCGTGGCCGGCCTCCAGCAGCGGCTCGACGCGGGGGAGCAGGGGAGCGGCCGCGCCGCCCATCGGCTCCAGACCGCTCAGGTACCAGTGGGCCTGGCCTCCGGGGGAGAGCAGCCCCTCGTAGGTGCGAAGTGCCGTGTCGGGGTCGCCGGTCAGGCGGTGGTGTGCCACTGCCGCCGAGGCCCTCAGGGAGGCGTCCGTGCTCCGCGTGGCTTCGTGCAGCAGGTCGGTGATCTCGGGTGTGCTCACCGCGTTGGCGCCGAGCCGGCGCGCGGCGACGATGGCCGCGCGGCGGGTCCGGAGGCAGTCGATCAGCTCGGGCTGGGCCGCGCGGGCTTCGGCGCCGAACGCGTCCAGGGCCAGGACGAGGGCGATGCCGTCGTTCCCGGTGGCGCCCGCGGCCAGCTCTCGGCGTATCACCGGTATCAGCCGGTGGGCCGCCTCCGGGAAGCGCCGGGCCGCCGCTTCGAGCAGCCGGGCGGTGGGGCGCTCGATGACCAGGTCCACGGCGCGCGGGTCGCGGGAGTGCGTCAGAGCGAGGAGCGCCGGTTCTGCGCTCTCGTCCTCGGCGCCGGCGTGCCGGTGGAGCGCGTTCCGGAGGTCGGCGTCCGGCTCGGGCAGGAGGTCGATCCAGTGGCCGATCACGCGGAGGCGGGTGCGGAGGGCGGCGGTGTCCCTCGCGTGAGGGAGGGCGGCCAGCGACAGGCTCAGGACCTCGCGCTCCCTGTCGCGCCAGCTCGCGGCGATCCCTTCCGCCAGCCAGGAACCCTGTGAGCCGAGGTCTCCGGCCCCGATCCAGCGGGCGGCCACGGTGAGGCCCACGTCCGGATCCAGGGTGAGCAGTTCGGTGAGCCGCTCCTCCTGGGTGGTGGTGTCCGACCACGGGAAGTCGTCGTCCCCGGGGTCCGGCTCGGCGCCGTCCTCGGCGAAGATCTCCACGAGTCGGGGCGCGTAGGGCGGCCCCAGCCGGTCGGCGGCCAGCAGGGCCGCGGCGAGCCTCACCTCGGGCAGCGGGCTGTCCAGAGGTTCCAGCACCCGGCCGAACCGGTTCAGGACCACCAGCGCGTCCGCCCGCACGGCCGCGACGGGATCGTCGGCGTAGAGCGCGTCGACCCGCTCGACGGTCAGGACCCACAGCTTGTACGGGAGCAGGTCGGCCACGGCCGCGACCGTCCGGAGCGCCGCCCGGCGCACCCCGCGCTCGGGGTCCTCCAGGCACGGCAGCAGTCCCGGGAGTACCTCGCAGAGTTCCGCGCAGACCGCGGCAATGTCACTTCCGGGCCAGTGCGGTGATTCGACGAAGGCGGGACTGTGGTCGGCGAGGACCGCGAGGAGCATCAGCAGGTCCTCGCGCTTGCGCGGTGCGTGCAGTGCGGCGTGCGCGAGGAAGGGGACGGCGGGCGCCGAGGCCTGGTAGATCGTGCCCTGGTGGTGGATGTTGCCGTAGAGCTCGTAGACCGCCTCGTCGGAGGCTTCCTCGTCGTTCTCGTAGAGCGCCCTGATCAGCTCCGGTACGTCCTCGGCGGGGCCGTAGGCGTGGGTCAGTTCGGACCACCGGACGTCGTCCAGCTCGGCCGGAGATCTCATGCGCACGCTCCTCGATCGATCAGGTGCGCCGACCCTACCGACCGCCTCCGACAACGCCCCCGAGTCGCTAGCCCCGCGTCGGCCGCAGGGCGGCTATCAGGGCGCCGAGTTGGCGCGCCCCGGTGGCGAGAACGGTCTCCGGCTCGTCGCTCTCGCGCAGGAGGATCGTTCCGGTGGGGGTGGTGGCGACGTAGACGCAGGAGGAGGCCTCCTGACTGTACGTGGACTTCTGCCAGTTCAGTCCGGGCATCGAGGGCTCCTTCAGGCGTCTTGGGCGAGTTGGGCGATGAAGTCACGGGACTCGGCCTGGGAGAGCGCTACTTGGTACATACGGTCCAGGACAAGATGCTGACGTTCCAACTGGGCGGGTGCGTCGATGAGTTCAGAGCCGTGGTCGGTGTCCGACTGGACGGTGTCGAGCTGACGGACCGGGCCGTGAAAGTAGTCGATTCCCTGACCGGACGTGTGGAACGGGCCTCCGGCGAACGGGACGACGGCGATCGTGACGTGGTCGAGCTCGCTCATCTCGTTGAGGTGACGGAGCTGGGTCCTGACCGTGGTGCGGTCGCCGAAGCGCATGCGCAGGGCGGCTTCGTGGATGATCGCGGTGTACGGCTGCGGTTGTTCGCGGTGCAGGAGCGCTTGCCGCTTGATGCGGTGCGAGACGCGGTGCTCGATCTCGTGAGGTTTCAGGGCGGGCACGGTGTGGCCGAACAGCACACGGGCGTGTTCCGTGGTCTGCAGAAGGCCGGGGATGTTGATGATCTGCGCCACCCGGACCGCCACGGCGTGGTGCTCGACCTCTGTGAGGTCCAGCATGCGGGGCGACAGGATCTCGCGGTACTCCTCCCACCAGCCCCGTCGACGCTCGCCGGTCATCGCCGCGAGCGCGTCGATCAGGGGTTCGTCGGTGCAGTCGTAGTGGCGGGCCATGGTGCGTACTCGGTCGGCGCTGACGCCGTAGCGGCCGGCCTCGATGTTGCTCACGCGTGACTGCGTGGCCCCCAGCAGTGCGGCCGCCTGCGTGGCGGACAGGTCCGCACGCTCACGCAGTCTCCGCAGCTCGACCCCCAGTCGGCGGCGGCGCGCGGTGGGCAGTGGGCTCGGCTGCGGCATGAGCGGCGACTTCCCGTTCGTACGTTTGGCGCGTGGGTCACCCACACGAAGGTATTAGGGACTACGTTCCCTGCAATCCATGGAATGTAGTCCATGAAACGCCCTACGGTCATGGAGTCCAAGTCGCTCAACTCGCCTCGCCCGTAAGCCGAAAGCGCACCGTGCCGCACGTACGCGCCGCGACATGCCACCGCCCGGCCGGACCGGTAGAGCGAACCCGGATACCCCCACCGCAGGAGGCGTTCACGGTCACCGTATCCCCGCAGAAGTCCGATGCGTCCCCCTCTTGGGCGTACGCCCTCCAGCTTCCGCATGATCCGCTCGCGCCCCGCGTCGCCCGGGTCACCCTCAGGGCTGTTCTCGGTGGACATGGAATGGCCGAAATCGCCGATGCCGCCGAGCTGTTGGCCTCGGAGCTCGTCACGAACGCCTACCGGCACTCCGGCGGGCGCGCCACCCTCCGGCTCCGGGCGCTCGACGGGGGCCGGCTGCGGATCAGTGTCTGGGACGCCGACCCGCACATCCCGCCCCCGTTCGACAGGCGGCACGGCGTGCTCGGTCCCGCGCCGGCCGAGGCGGACGGCGGGCGCGGGCTCTTCCTCGTATGCCACTACGCGGACGCCTGGGGCGGGCACCCGCTCGGCGACGATCTCTTCGGTACGAGCGGCAAGCTGCTGTGGTGCGAGGCGGGGCCGCCGGCCGTGGCGGCCCCGGTGTGCGTCAGCGCGTGACGGGCAGGGCCCCGGCGAACACGTGGCCGTCGGCGCGGGTCTGGACCGGGAAGTCGACCTTGAGTGTGCCCTCCTGGCCCTCGATGCTCAGGTGGGTGACGGTCTTCAGGCCGAGGAACGCCTTCTTGGCCGAGGTCGCGGTGACGTACGGGCGGGCGATGTTCATCAGCAACGCGCCCGGCTTTCCGCCCCGGTTGCCGTCGAAGAACAGGATCCGCTGGTTCGTCAGGACGACGTAGACCGCACGCGGCCGGACCGTCGCCATCACCATGCCCAGGGTGAGGATGCCGACGATGATCGCGGTGAGGGCCTGCTTGCGCACCGAGACCGTGCCGATGGAGGCGAGGCTGGTGAGTTCGACCTGCTCGCCCGGGACCAGCAAGGGGGCCGAGGTCTCCAGCAGTTGTCTGTTGCGGCGGGCGTTGATGGCCATGGGTGGACTCCTGGTGTGACGGGGTGGGGACGAGCGGGTCGTCGGGTCTGGTCGCGCCGGCCGTCGTCGCGGCCGCCATCGGTCCCCCGTCGTCGACCCTCGCCCGACTCCCCTCACTTGCCAGGGGAGTGTTTCAAGCCAGGGGAAAGTTGAATGATCAATTCATGCAAGGTGAACTCAAGTTCGAGTCATGGGGGAGTCAAGACCATTCACGGGGGAGTCAAGCGGGCGCCCGTGCGCGAGGCGTGCGCCGGTTCATCGGCACCGACGGGCACCGACGGGATGTGTGTAGGGAGGTGGAGCCGGGGGGCCGCCGGGGAATGGGCGGCGCTCACCGTGCTGCTCCGGTGCGTCGGAGAGCTGCCGGGCTGCTCCGGTGAATAGGGCCGCTGGGCTGCCGGGCTGCTCTGCTCCGGTGCGTCGGGGGGCCGTCGGCCGGGCCGGTCGTCAGGATCGGGCCGGGCTCCCGGCGGGGAGGGAGTCCGCGGCACCCGGCGGCGACGAACCGCCCGGTGCCTCGCTCCCGTCGCGCTGCCGGGTGTCAGCGCAGGTAAGGGTTGCCGGCTCCCTGGCCCGGCCAGGGGGCAGGGCCCGCGCCGGCCATGGCGTTCCGCGGCGTGAGCTTGTCGAACAGCGGGCCCAGAAGGAGCCATACGGCCAGGCCCAGGGTGGCCAGGGCGACCAGACCCAAGGCCGCGTCTCCCTTGCCCGCCGGGAGGTTCGCCAACGACAGCGACCCCACCTCGTACAGCGCGAACGAGACGAAGGCACCCCAGTCGGCACCCCGCCCCCGGCGGATCGCCACGTACAGGAAAGGCACCCACACCAGCAGGCCGAACGACCCGACCGCCACAACCGACCACGCCAGCCGCTGGAACCAGCCGGCTTCCAAGCGCTTGTGCATCACACCCCCGAATACCCCATGAACCCCCGAGAGGATTCCCGGGCTCCCGAGAAATGGCTCGGGGGCGCCATGTTCCCATCCGGGCGGTCAGGCGTGGTCGTGTTCGCCCTTCAGGGAGGTCACGATCCGGGCGGTCAGCTTCTTCGCCGTGGCCGCGCCGTTGTCGTGTCCGTCCGTGGACAGCACCGTGACGACGTCCGTTCCGGACTGTGCGGCGATCAGCGTCGATCCGTTCTGCCAGGCGCTGTTGGTCAGTGTGATCGTGTAGGCCGCGTCGCCGAGACCGGTGGTGTCGGCCCCGGTGACCTTCACCTTGGTGTGCGTGTCCGCGTCGGTGTAGGTCGCGCAGGCGGCGACGGCCTTCTTCAGGTTCGCCATCACCTTCGCCGCGGTGGTGCCGCGGAAGGTGTCGATCTCCTGGGCGATGTCCTCGGAGGTGTCCTTGCTGACGTAGTCGTTCTGGGCGAAGGAGACCCCCGCGTCGCCGGTGATCGCTATCCAGCTCGTACCACCGAGCAGCGTGCAGTCGGGCTTCGCCGCGGGCGAGGAGCTCGGCGCGGTGTACGTGGTGCCGGAGTCCCGCGCACCGCTCGGATCCACTGCGAAGCCGGCGGCGAAGAAGGAGGCGGGCGCCAGCGCCTTCTTGAGCTGCGCGCCCGTCAGCAGGCCGGCGTTGGGCTCTTTGGACGGCTTGGTCGCCGTGGCGGACGAGGTCGAGGTGCCGGTCGCGGAGGAACAGGCCGTCAGGGCGAGCGGGAGCACGGCGGCGGCGAGCAGCGCCTTGGCCGCGCGGGAGGGATGACGCATCGGGATCTGTCCTTCGAGGGTGAGGCCGGTACGGGCCGAATGGCCGTCCGGGCGGGGCTTTCGGTTGTGGGGCTGTGAACACGCGGGCCGCGCACGGTCGGTGCGGTGCGGTGCGATGTGGTGTGGCGCGGTGTTCTGGTGTGGTTCCGAGGTGCTCGCGCCGCCGGTGCGGTGTTGACGGCAGGGGTGGTGCGACGGGCGGGGCGTACGGCGGCGGGTCAGCCGGTCTTCTTCCAGTCCCCGCAGCCGGACGTCTTGAAGTAGGTGTCCTTGGCGGTGATCGTGACGAGGGCCGTGCCGGTGACATCGCCCTTCGCGATGAGGGAGCCCGGGCCGTGACCGGCGCCCCTGGCGCGTTCCCAGTGGCAGGAGCCGCCGGTGTTGCCGGTGGTGCGATAGGTGCCGGGCTCGATGTCCGGGCCGACCCGGAAGTCGCCGTTCCCCGCGAACGCGGCCTTGTCCTCGGCGTTCGCCGAGACGACGCCGATGACGACGAGGCCCACGGTGGCACTCAGCGCGACCCTGCCCTTCATGCCCACGACTGTTCCCCTCCCCCGGCGGACGTCTCAACGACAGCCGCTCGTTCGCTGGGTCAATGAGACCAGAGCCTGTGAATCGAGTCAACACGATTAACGGAATCATTCCCGTACACGGCGTGAACCGGTAGATCCTGCCTACATCGGTATGCTCGACGCCACACAGGGGCGAGGCGGGACGAGAGGAGCGGGGCGAGTGCAGGACAACGCGACCGAGGTGACCGCGGCCGGAATCGCACGGCTGGCCGGCGTCGGCCGCGCGGCCGTGAGCAACTGGCGCCGTCGGCACGCCGACTTCCCCAAGCCCGTCGGCGGCACGGAGACCAGCCCGTCCTTCGCCCTCGCCGAGGTCGAGGCCTGGCTGCGTCACCAGGGGAAACTTGCCGAAGTGCCCCTACGGGAACGCGTCTGGCAGCAGCTCGTCGGCCACCCCGAGGGCCCGGCCACCGCACTCACCCACGCCGGCTATGTACTGCTGCTCATCCATGACCGGCCCACGGTCTGGCTCGAAGCGGGCGCCGGCTCCGACGAGCGCCTCGCCGCGCTGTTGCCGACCGCGCTGGAGCAGGCGGTCACCCCGCGGTTCGGACCGGTGCGGGGTGAACGGGGTGTTCACGCCGGTACGGATGCGACGCCCTCGGCGGCTGTGAACCGACCGGCGACTGTGAACACTCCGGAAGGTGATCCAGGGGCATCTCCAGCCCCGCACACCCCCACCGCCCCCTTCATCCCCACCGCCCCTGTCACCCCCCCTGCCTCTGTCACCCCCATCGTCCCCGCACCCGCCGCCTCCGCCGCCCCGGCGGTGCGCCTCCCCACCGGCCCCCAGCTCCTCCCCTCCGTTCCCCTCCTCCGCGGGGTGGCCGAACTCGCCGCCGAGCTGGGTGCCCGTCAGGCCTTCGAGTTCCTGCTCGGGCGGCACCTCGACGCCAACCCGCGCCAGTACACGCCCACCCCCACCGAACTCGCCCGCCTCATGGCCGACCTCGCCGGCCCCGCCCGCACCGTCCTCGACCCGGCCTGCGGCACCGGCGCCCTGCTGTGCGCCCTCGACGCCGGCCCCGGTCAAGAGCTCCACGCCCAGGACAGCGCCCCCGAACTCGCCGCGCTCACCGCGCTCCGGCTCGCCCTGCACGGCCCGGCCACCGTGCGCGCGGCCGTCGGCGACACCCTGCGTGCCGACGCCTTTCCGCGGCTGCGCGCCGACACCGTCCTGTGCCACCCCCCGTTCAACGAACGCAACTGGGGCCATGACGAACTGGCCTACGACCCCCGTTGGGAGTACGGCTTCCCAGCCCGTGCCGAGTCCGAGCTGGCCTGGGTCCAACACGCGCTGGCCCGGCTGCGGGACGGCGGCACGGCCGTTCTGCTCATGCCGCCGGCGACGGCCTCCCGCCGTTCCGGCCGCCGTATCCGCGCCGACCTGCTGCGCCGCGGCGCGCTGCGGGCCGTCGTCGCGCTGCCGGTCGGCGCGGCGGCCCCGTACAACATTCCCCTGCACCTGTGGGTGCTGCGCAGGCCCGAGAAGGCGCCCGCCCGGCCCGAGGTGCTGCTCACCGACGCCGGCCAGTTCGCCGGCGAGGGGCGTGGCGGTCCCGACTGGCAGGCGGTCAGGGACATCGTGCTCGATGCCTGGCGGGAACACGACCGGAACGGCACCCTCCAGGAGCGGCCCGGTCTGGCGCGTTCGGTGCCCGTCATCGAACTCCTCGACGACGACGTCGACCTCGCCCCGGCCCGCCACCTCCCGCCCCCGGCGGTGGCCGACGGTGCCGAGCAGCTCACGGCAGTGCGCGAGTGCCTCGACGAGACACTGCGTCTGGCCTCCGGTCTCACCCCTCCCCCCGCCATGACGGCGCAGCCCTCCCGCTGGCCGCTCACCACCGTCGGCGAACTCGCCCGCGGGAGCGCCCTGGTGATGCGTACGGGCGGGAACGGCGGCCCGACGCGTGTGCCCGTCCTCACCGACCACGACGTGCTCGCCGGCACCGGCCCCACCGGGACCCTGCCCGAGAGCGACGAGGAGGCCGTGCTGACGGAGGCGGGCGACGTGGTCGTGCCGGTGCTCGGCGGCGGCTCGGTGGTCCGGGTGGTCGACGGCACGACGGCGGGCGCCGTCCTGGGGCGCAACCTCGTGCTCCTGCACCCCGATCCGGCGGCGCTCGACCCGTGGTTCCTCGCCGGGTTCCTGCGGGGCACCGCCAACAACCGTCAGGCCAGCAGCTACGCGTCCACCGCCACCCGCCTCGACGTACGCCGGCTGCAACTGCCCCGGCTCCCGCTGGACGAACAGCGGCGCTACGGTGCCCGGTTCCGCGCGCTCGACGAGTTCGAGCGGGCGCTCAGGCACGCGGGCCGGCTGGGGGACCAGCTCGTACGCGGCATGTACGACGGGCTGACGGACGGGACGGTGCCCCCGGGCTGAGGCCCCGCGCACCCCGTCCGTCGCCCGGGGCCGCGCGCTCCGGCTCCTCCAGGACCGGGCGGCCCGCCCCCGACGTCACCTGCGGCGTCGTACGAGGTGATCGGTACGACAACAGCTCCGTACAACCCGGGACCGGTCGTCCGTGTCGGCCTATACGCTCGAACTCCGACATCGAACGCAGGCCCGGGAGCAGTCATGTACGGCCACGGCGGGACGCCACCCACCCGCAGAGCGGGAACCGTCATCGCGTTGCGCGTTCTGTTCTCCGCCGCCGGGCTCCTGTCGTGCGGCCTGTTCGCCTGTCTTCCGCTGTTCCAGGTGGCGCTCCGGCGCGGGCGGTGGTTCGACTGGACGGCGGCCTGGGTGACGCTGCCCGTGTCCATCGGTCTGCTCATGATCGTCGGCACGCTGCCGGAGAGCGACCACTGGGGCGATGTCGCGTTGACCGGGTCACTGGTCCTCAGCGCCGGCAGCGTCGCGTACTACCTGGTCAGCGACATCCGCTTCCACCGTGCGCGGCGGCGGTCCACGCGCCACGCGCCGTTCCACGTGCAGACCGCCCACAGGCCGTTCGGCTTTCCGCAGCCCGCGCCGCCCGTCCCGCCGTACCCGGGTGTCCTCATGTCGCAGCCGCAGCCTCCCGTGCCGCAGCCGCAGCCTTCCGTACCGCAGGCGTACCCGCCGAACACGCCGATGCCCCAGCCCCCGCCGCAGCGGGCCGCGCCCGCCCGTATCGACCAGGTGCGCGCCGAGCTCGACGAACTCAGCGACTATCTGCGCAGGCACGGGGACCGGCGCGACGGCGACCACGAGGGCGGCCGGTGACCACGGAAGCAGGGCGCGTCGTCGCCGGGCGGTACGAACTGGCCACGCTCATCGGGCAGGGCGGCATGGGCCAGGTCTGGACGGCCTACGACCAACGGCTCGACCGGCGCGTCGCCGTGAAGTTGCTGCGCCCCGACAAGGTGGTCGGCCAGGAGGCCGACGAACTGCGCCGCCGCTTCGCGCGCGAGTGCCGGGTGACCGCCCAGGTCGACCACCCCGGCCTGGTCACCGTGCACGACGCGGGCAGCGAGGGCGAGGAGCTGTTCCTCGTCATGCAGTACGTCGACGGCGCCGACCTCTCCGACCATCTCGCCGAACACGACCCCTACCCGTGGCAGTGGGCGGTCGCGGTCGCCGCGCAACTGTGCGCCGTACTGAGCGCCGTGCACTCCGTGCCGATCGTCCACCGCGATCTCAAGCCGCGCAACGTGATGGTGAAGCAGGACGGCACGGTGACCGTCCTCGACCTCGGCGTCGCCTCCGTCATGGACACCGACACGACCCGCCTCACACACACCGGCTCCCCCATCGGCTCGCCGGCCTACATGGCGCCCGAGCAGGCGATGGGCGGCGCGGTGGGTCCGTACACCGACCTGTACGCGCTCGGTGTGCTGATACACGAACTGCTCAGTGGCGACGTGCCGTTCAAAGGCTCGACGGCGCTCGGGGTGCTGCACCGGCACCTGTACGAGCAGCCGCTGCCCGTGCGCCGGCTGCGGCCCGAGATCCCGGAGGCGCTGGAGGGCCTGGTCCTGCGCCTGCTCGCCAAGGACCCGCAGCACCGGCCCGCCTCCGCGCAGGAGGTGTACGAGCACCTGGTGCCGCTCCTGCCCGCGCGCGGAACACCCACCGGGGCACCGCTCGACCCCACGCGCCCTTTTCTGCGCCCGCACGCCCCCTGGCCGGACCGTGCGCGCACACCCGCACCCCGTCCGGCCCCCGCGGTGCGAGCGAAGACGACCGATGTCGCGGGCGCCGTCGACGAGGTGAAGCGCCTTCTCGGCGAGGGCCGCATCACGCAGGCCGTCGACATCCTCGGCGCGATCCTGCCCGTCGCCGCAGAGCAGCACGGCGAGCGCTCCCCGGTCGTGCGCACCCTGCGCAAGCAGTACGCGGCGACGCTCATGGACGACGGCCAGTACCGGCGCGCACTGCCCGAACTGCGCCGCCTCGCCGACGAACGCGCCTCCGAAGCCGGCCTGGCCGACCCCCAGTCCCTGCGCTATCGCTACGAATCCGCCCAGTGTCTGGAGCAGTTGGGAGACCCGGCGGCGGCGCTCGCCGAGTACCGCGCGCTGCTGCCGTACTACGAGAACCAGTACGCGGCCGACGACCCGGAACTCGCCTTCGACGTCCGCCGCCGCATCGGTCACCTGCTGCTGGCGCTGGGCGACCGCGCCGCCGCCCACGACACACTGGCCCGGCTGCTGCACGACGTCGAGCGGACGCACGGCCCCGGACACCCGCTCGCGGTCGAGATCCGGCGGACACTGCAATGGCTGGGGCAGGTGCGTGGCTAGGGCCTGTCTGACAATTCGCGTCGTCGCCCGAAGGGCGGCCCGGAGTGCGTGCATGGCGTCGCCGGGCAGACGGGAATTGTCAGACAGGCCCTAGTGCCGCGGCAGGCGACGTTCACCCGCCGCGGCACTGGTTTTTGCCATGCCCTGAGAGGATCTTGTGACTCTCCAGAGGCATTCTTTCCCGAACGGGTATACGCGGCCGGTTAGGTTGCGCTCTGTTTCGTGCCGCGCGCGCCGCGCTCCGCGCCGTGTGCGCCGTCATCGCACAACCGCCGGTACACCGGCACAACCAGGGGTGGATCCACATGTCCGACCATCGTCAGTCGAGGAAGCGCCGGTACATCACGTGGGGGGTGGCCGGGGTCGCGGTCGTCGCCGGCGCCGGTATCGCCGCGCAGACCTCCATGGCCGCCACGACCTGGCCCGCCCAGAAGACCTACACCGGCCGCGCCTTCGACACCTGCGCCGCGCCCTCGCTCACCGCGATGAAGGCCTGGCACACCGGCTTCTACGGGGCCGCGGCCGTGTACATCGGCGGCAAGAACCGCGGGTGCGCCCAGCCCAACCTCACCGCGTCCTGGGTGAAGTCGGTCAGCACGCTGGGCTGGAAGCTCATCCCGCTGTACGTCGGCGCTCAGCCGTCCTGCCAGACCGGGAGCAGTCCCGAGAAGATCACCGACGCGACCGCGGCCTCGCTCGGCGCGGCGGACGGAGCGGACGCGGTGGCCAAGGCCTCCGCCCTCGGCATGAAGGCCGGCAGCCCGGTGTACCTCGACATGGAGTCGTACGACATCACGAACAAGGCGTGCAACGACGCCGTGCTCACCTACGTGCGCGCCTTCGACAAGACCCTGCGCGCCAAGACGTACCGCTCCGGGTACTACGGCTTCACCAGCTCCAGTGCCAAGGCCATCGCGACCGCGACCGACAAGACGGACCTGCCCGGCAACCTCTGGTACGCGCTGTGGGACAAGTCGAACACGACGACCACCGACTGGCCTTGGGGTGCGACCCAGTTCACCGGCCACAGCCGTGCGCACCAGTACATGGTCAACAGCAAGGAGACCATCGGCGGCGTCACGATCACCGTGGACCGCGACGCCTGGGACGCGCCCGTCGCCATCACCGGCTGACGCGCGGACGGCCCTGGGAAGGGGCGGCATCCCGTCGGCCGGCCGGATCACCGGCCGGCCGCGGTCACTCGTACGGGCGGACCCTGGGCGTTCCACGAGGCGGGGAACCTTCGGCGGTGCCTGAAGTCGTCGTGAATCGTTGGTCGAATGGCTGGCCGAGAGGCGGGCCACTGCCTACCATCGATCACCGCAAGACTTTGTGCACCGCCGCACAATCTCCTCGGGAGGCTTCCTTGCACCGCCGCCGTCGCACCGCGCTCGTCCTCTCCGCCGCGCTCGCCGCCGCGGCCCCTCTGCTCACCGCGTGCGGCAGCGATGCCCATCCGGGTGCGGCGGCCGTCGTCGGCGACAGCCGGATCACCGTCTCCCAGTTGCAGGACCGGGTGGACGAGGTGCGCTCGGCCCAGCGGGCCGCCAGCAAGGACGACGCCCAGTACGCGCAGGTCGTCGCGAGCACCGCCACGCTCACCCGCGACACGCTGCACAGCATGGTCCTGGACCGGGTGCTGGACCGCGCGGCCGAGAACGCCGGTGTGACGGTGACCCGCAAGGACTCGCAAGGGATGCGGTCGGCCCTCGAACAGCAGGCGGGCGGCGCGAAGGCGCTGGAGACGACCTGGCTGTCGAACTACGGCGTGGCGCCCGAGCGCCTCGACGACAGCCTGCGCACCGAGATCGAGGCCCGCAAGCTCGCCACCGCGCTCGGTGCCGACATGAACACCACCGACGGCAAGGCCACCTTCTGGAAGGCGATGTCCGCCGCGTCCAAGGAACTCCACGTCGACCTGAATCCGCGCTATGGCACCTGGGACGTCCAGAAGAGCAGCCGCGTCGACGCGAAGACGCCGTGGGTGCGCGAGGTGTCCGCGGCGGCGGCCCAGCAGCCCGCGTAACCCGTCGCGAGGCGCGGTGGACCTGCCGCGTCCCCGGCCCTGTGGACAACTCCGGGGGTGTCGGCGGCGTGGGTTACGTTCGGGGGGTGAACGCAACCAGTGAACCGACGGGGGCCGCTCAGGGCGGCGAGGGGACCGCGGCCGATGTGACCGCGGGCGATGTGACCGGCGACGGCGCGAGCGCCACCGGTCCTGGCCGCATCGTCCTGCTCACCACCAGCCACCGGGTCGCGCCCGGCCTGCTCTCCTGGCCCGCCTGGCAGGCGCTCCACGGCGCGGACCGGGTGCTGTGCTCGGACGGCGCGCACCCGCAGGTGCCGTATCTGCGCGAGGCCGGTGTCGCGGTCGACGAGGAGGCCCCGACCGCGCGGGAACTGGTCGACGCGTGCGCCGGCGGCCGCTCGGTGGTCGTCGTCGCCACCGGGGAGGGCGAACCCCGGCTCACCGACGGTCTGGCCCGTCTCGCGGGCTCCGGCCGCATACGCATGCCGGACCTGGAGCTGCTGCCCGCCTCGTACGACCTGCCGGGCGCGCGCCTGCTCGACCTCGTCCAGGTGATGGACCGCATCCGCGCCGAGTGCCCCTGGTCGTCCCGGCAGACGCACGAGGGCCTCGCGAAATACGGCCTGGAGGAGGCGTACGAGCTCGTCGAGGCCATCGAGGAGGGCGACCGGGACGAGCTGCGGGAGGAACTCGGTGACGTCCTGCTCCAGGTCGTGTTCCACTCCCGGATCGCCGAGGACGACACGGACGCCCCGTTCTCGATCGACGACGTGGCCGGCGGGATCGTCGCCAAGCTGATCCACCGGCACCCGCATGTCTTCGGCGACGAGACGGCCACGACGCCCGAGGAGGTCAAGGAGCACTGGCTGCGCACCAAGGCCGAGGAGAAGCGGCGCACCTCCGTCACCGAGGGCGTGCCGCTCGGCCAGCCGGGCCTGGCCCTGTCGGCCAAGCTGTCGTCACGGGCGCGGACGGCGGGACTCGACGTTCCGCTGCCGTCGGGTGAGGGCGTGGGGTACGAACTGCTGGCGATGGCCGTCCGGGCCGAGGCCGAGGGCGTCGACCCCGAGGCCGCCCTGCGGGCGGCGGCACGCACGTACCGCGACGCGATCCGCGGGGCGGAACGAAGCGGGGCGGCGGAGAAGGACGAGATGGAAGAGAAGGACGAGAAGGACGAGATGGAAGGGGAGGGCTGAGGGGGTCCGGGTCACGGCCCGGGTCACGGGTCGGGGTCGCGGTCGGTGTGCGGTCCGCCGGGTCAGGGGCCGAGGGTGCGGTCGGTCGAGTTGTGCCAGGCGGCCGGTGGGCGGTCCAGGAGCCACTGGGCCGCGCCCACCGGGCGGGGACGTCCCTCGCCGGTCGGTGGCAGCGGGTCGTGGAAGAACCGCTCGGCCGGTGTCCCCAGAAGGGGGAGAGCGTCGCCGACCTCCTCGACGAGATCGGGCGGACCGGCGACGTAGACGTCGTGCCGGGGCCAGCCCGCCCGGTTGCCCAGCGCGGTGAGCAGCCGTTCGGTCGCCTGGGCCTTGGGGCGGCCGGGCGCGGGGGTGATGAAGGTGACGGTGAGCCCGGGGAGCGAGACCCGCAGGCGTTCGACGGTGGGCCGGTCGTAGAGGTGCGCGATGTCGCGGGCCACGAGGAACAGACGGGCCTCGTGGG
Organism: Streptomyces sp. NPDC005070; assembly: GCF_053600395.1. Lineage (NCBI taxonomy): Bacteria > Bacillati > Actinomycetota > Actinomycetes > Kitasatosporales > Streptomycetaceae > Streptomyces > Streptomyces sp. NPDC005070. Next base: position 27,912 of record NZ_JBSFZS010000065.1, read on the forward strand.
CGGGGTCGAGCTGTTCCAGCAGGGCCTTCACCGGCGCCCAGCCCGTGCCGGCCGCGATGAGGGTGAGGGGCCGGTCGGCCGGAGTCCGCAGGGTGAGGCCGCCGCCGGGCGGGCCCAGCCGCAGTACGTCGCCCACCCGGGTCCGCCGGACGAGGGCGGTGGAGAGCACGCCGTCCTCGACACGGCTGACGTGCAGGTCGACGGTGCGGTCGGCGCGGGGCGCGTTCGCGAGGGAGTAGGGGCGCCAGACACGTGACAGATGGGGCACGCTGACACTGACGTACTGGCCGGGGGAGTAGGTGAGCCGTTGCCGCGGCCGCAGGGTGAGGACGACGAGGTCCTCGCCGTGCCGGGTGCGGGAGACGATCTCCGCGTCCCACCAGAGCGGCTCGCCGTGGTGCCGGGCCTCCCAGGCGCCCTCCAGCATGCTCCGGGCGATCGACCCGTACGCGGCGGTCCAGGCCTTCTCGGCCTCGGCGCTCCAGGCCGAGCCCGAGACGACCGCGAACGCGGCGAGCAGGCTCTCCCCCACGGCCGCGTAGTGCTCGGGCCGGGTCAGGTACTTGCGGTGGTCGCGGCCGAGGCTCCGTAAGTACCGCGGCAGGTCCGGATCCTCCAGCTTGTCCATGATGAAGGTGAGCGCCGCGAAGAGCCGGTCCCGCTGCCGTTCCATGTCCTGGGCGAGGTCCGCCGGGAACAGCGCGCGGAGCTGTGGGTTGTGGCGGAAGAGGTGCGAGTAGAAGTACTTGACCGCGAACTCGGCCCGTCGTTCCACGACCGCGAAGCTGGATCTGAGAATTTCGGGGTCCACGGCAGGAAAGTAGGGAGATGCCGGGCGCCGGGGTCAAACAGCCGGCCATGTCAGGACGGCCCGGGGTGAAACGGGCGTTCGGGGGCGCGGCCTCCCAAGGACCCGGTGGTCAGGCGGTCGCCGTCTCCCGCGGGCCTGGTGGTCGGGAAGTCGCCGTCTCCGCGCGGACCCGGTGAGCGGGAGGGCGTCGGTTCGGCCGACCCGGTGGGCGGGGGCCTGCGCGCCGGGGCGGATACCGTCGGGGAGTGACCGAGCACGAAGCCTCCGCCAGCGCCGCCCCCGAACTCTTCACCTGGGAGTTCGCCACCGACCCCTACCCGGCCTACGCCTGGCTCAGGGAGAACGCGCCCGTGCACCGCACGCGGCTGCCCAGCGGGGTCGAGGCCTGGCTCGTCACGCGGTACGCCGACGCCAAGCAGACGCTCGCCGACCAGCGGCTGTCCAAGAATCCCGCGCATCACGACGAGCCCGCGCACGCGAGGGGCCGGACCGGGATCCCCGGGGAACGCAAGGCCGAGCTGATGACGCATCTGCTGAACATCGACCCGCCGGACCACACCCGGCTGCGGAAGCTCGTCAGCAAGGCGTTCACACCGCGGCGCGTGGCCGAATTCGCGCCGCGGGTGCAGGAGCTGACGGATCAGCTCATCGCCGGGTTCGCGGCCAGGGGTTCCGCGGACCTCATCCACGAGTTCGCCTTCCCGCTCCCCATCTACGCCATCTGCGACCTGCTCGGCGTCCCGCGCGAGGACCAGGACGACTTCCGGGACTGGGCGGGCATGATGATCCGGCACGGCGGCGGGCCGAGGGGCGGGGTCGCCCGGTCCGTGAAGAAGATGCGCGGGTATCTCGCCGAGCTCATCCACCGCAAGCGCGAGGCGCTGACCGCGGAGCCCGAGCCCGGCGAGGACCTCATCTCCGGGCTCATCCGCGCCTCCGACCACGGCGAGCACCTCACCGAGAACGAGGCCGCCGCCATGGCCTTCATCCTGCTCTTCGCCGGGTTCGAGACCACGGTCAACCTCATCGGGAACGGGATGCACGCCCTGCTCACCCACCCCGGGCAGCGGGCCCGGCTGCAGGCCTCCCTCGCGGCAGGGGAGAGCGGACTGCTGGAGACGGGGGTGGAGGAACTCCTGCGCTACGACGGGCCCGTCGAACTGGCCACGTGGCGGTTCGCGACCGAGGACGTGCGGATCGGCGGGCAGGACATCGCGGCCGGCGACCCCGTGCTCGTGGTCCTCGCGGCCGCGGACCGCGACCCCGAGCGCTTCGAACAGCCGGACACGCTCGATCTCTCACGACGTGACCTTCAGCACTTGGGTTACGGCCACGGCATCCACTACTGCCTGGGCGCGCCGCTCGCCCGGCTGGAGGGGCAGACCGCGCTCGGGACGCTCCTCAGCCGTCTTCCCGACCTCCAACTCGCCGGAGAATCGGCCGATTTGCGTTGGCGTGGAGGGCTCATTATGCGCGGATTGCGTACGCTTCCGGTGGAGTTCACCCCGGTCAAATAGGACGCGATCGGTGCATCGGCGACCCTTCGGCGGCCACGCCGAAGAGGCTCTTCCGCATACCGGAAGGACGCCCCCGCGGCCACCGGAAGATGACACTCCGTCAACTTTGTGATCTTCGCGTGATCAGTACTGCACCGACTTGTAACCAGCGTTCGAGTGCGACTACCTTCACCCATCAACGCGGCACCTGCGCCACTCACTTAGCAGGAGTCGCTGTGCTCCCCGCTGTCGCTCGAAAGGCTCTCGCATGCTCTCCGGGAACGGCCGTCACCGTCGCCCTCGCCAGGCCCCGGCTCTCATCGTCGCCGCAGGGGTGACGGGATCGGCGATCGTCATCCCGTTGCTCGCCGCGGCGAGCGCGAACGCGGCCGACGGGACCACCTGGGACCGGGTGGCACAGTGCGAGAGCGGTGGCGCGTGGAGCGCCAACGAAGGAAACGGGTACTACGGCGGCCTCCAGCTCGACCAGGACAACTGGGAGGCGCACGGCGGCCTCGAGTACGCCCCGACGGCCGACCAGGCCAGCCGCTCGCAGCAGATAGCCGTCGCCGAGAAGGTGCTCGCCGACACGGGCCTCGCGGCCTGGCCGACGTGCGGGCCGCTCTCGGGTCTCAGCAAGAGCTCCGCCGGGGTCAGCGTCGACACGGGCGTGGCCGGCGACTCGTCGAGCACCGGCAACGACTCCGGTTCGTACATTTCGTCCGGTCTGGCAACTTCGCCCAGCTCGTCCCCTTCGAGCGATTCGTCCGGTTCGAGCGAGTCCTCCGACGCGGCCGGCAGCACCGCCACGCCCAGCGCCTCGCAGAGCTCCGACAGCGCGGCCGCCGCGACCGGCAAGGGTGATGAATCGCCCAAGTCGGGACAGAAGGAAGCCTCTTCGACCCCCTCCACCTCGTCGAGTTCCGGCACCGGGCGACACCGCGGCGGGGACGCGGCGGAGAGCACGGCCGACAGCCGGACCGACGGCTCCGCGGGGCGTCATGCCGCGAGCTCCGAGACCGACGCCGCCGACACCGAGTACGTCGCAGAGGTCATCGGGAACCTCTGGAGCATTTCCGACGCCCTTGGCCTCGAAGGCGGATGGGGCGATCTGCCCCAGGTGGACACGGGGGCGGCCGACAGCGATCCCGGCCTCGTCATTCCTGGTCAGAGCGTCGCGGACACGGCCGAAACGGTGCAGAAGTAGGGGGAGTTCGCGTCACGGTTCGCCGTGGAATGTCCTATTTGGCGCAAGTGAGAGATGGGTCTCAGAAGCCCTGATCGTCTTTGAAATTCCGCCAATCGACTGCTTACGGTCGTGACCGCTCGCCACAGCGGGCTCCGACGGTCGCAACGCCGAATCCTGCCAACGGCCGTACGGGAACAGTCGTCGCGTCATGCGCCGTAGGCAGGAGCGGGGGACCCAAGGTAAGCGCCGGGTCCGGGAGTCGAGAGACACCCGGGAACGGCTTGGGGTGAAGCCGCGTGCCGGACGTCCTGGAGACAGGGCCGAGGGCATGCGGCCGGGCAACTCATTCGGCCCGAACCCGACAGCTCACCTCGCAGGCGTCGGTGAGGGGATCTCTCCATGCTGTTCTCCGGCAAGGGCAAGCACCGCCGCCCGAACAAGGCCACCCGTGTCGCCACGCTCGCCGGTGTCACCGGCGTCGCCATCGCCGCCCCGCTGATGGCGGCCGGCAACGCCTCCGCCGCCACCACCTCCGAGTGGGACACCGTCGCCCAGTGCGAGTCCGGCGGCAACTGGTCCATCAACACCGGCAACGGCTACTACGGCGGCCTCCAGTTCTCGTCCTCCACCTGGGCCGCGTACGGCGGCACCGCCTACGCCTCGACCGCCGACCAGGCCTCGAAGGCGCAGCAGATCGCCATCGGCGAGAAGGTCCTCGCCGCTCAGGGCAAGGGCGCCTGGCCGACCTGCGGCACCGGCCTGTCGAGCACCCCGAACGACGGCGGCTCGGCCCCGGCGGCCCCGTCGGCGCCCTCCTCGTCGAGCGCCTCGCAGCAGAGCGCCCCGGCCACCCGTACGACGGAGCAGCCCGCCTCCCGTTCCGCGGAGCGCCCCGCCGCACAGAAGACCGTCACCACCCCGGCCGGCAAGAAGGTCAAGAAGGGCGACGGCGAGTACAAGGTCGTCAAGGGTGACACCCTCAGCTCGATCGCCGAGAAGAAGCACGTCAAGGGCGGCTGGCAGAAGCTGTTCAAGCTGAACAAGGGCATCGTCGCCGACGCCGACTTCATCTACCCGGGCCAGCAGCTCCACCTGCGCTGAGCAGCGCGGCACGCCGGTTGACCCGGCCGCTTTCGGCGGAGGGCGGCCGTGATTCCGGCACCGCGCCGCGACGCCCCAGGCAATGCCCCCTCGTGGGATCTCCGCACGCACCGGAGACCCGCCGAGGTCCCCCGTCCCCACGGGTTCCCCGCTCCGGCACGTGTTCCCCCGCACGTGTCGGAGCGGGGTTTTTTATTCCTTTTTTTGTTCCGTTCAGGAACAATATGTAGGCTCAGTCCGCTCAAGGGGTGGTCGATCGCTGGCCGATCCCCCTGAGCCGGTTAGGCTCATCCCGCGGGGCTGCCGAGCCCCGCGTACCCGCGTCACATCCCATAAGGAGATGCTCGTGCCGTCCATCGACGTCGTCGTAGCCCGGGAAATCCTGGACTCCCGAGGCAACCCCACGGTCGAGGTCGAGGTCGGCCTCGACGACGGCAGCACGGGTCGTGCCGCCGTTCCGTCCGGCGCCTCCACCGGAGCGTTCGAGGCCATCGAGCTTCGCGACGGTGACCCGAACCGCTACCAGGGCAAGGGTGTCGAGAAGGCCGTCCTCGCCGTCATCGAGCAGATCGGCCCGGAGCTCGTCGGCTACGACGCCACCGAGCAGCGCCTGATCGACCAGGCGATGTTCGACCTGGACGCCACCGACAACAAGGGCTCGCTCGGCGCCAACGCCATCCTCGGCGTCTCGCTCGCCGTCGCGCACGCCGCCTCCGAGGCGTCCGACCTGCCGCTCTTCCGTTACCTGGGCGGACCGAACGCGCACCTGCTGCCCGTTCCGATGATGAACATCCTGAACGGCGGCTCGCACGCCGACTCCAACGTGGACATCCAGGAGTTCATGATCGCCCCGATCGGCGCGGAGTCCTTCTCCGAGGCCCTGCGCTGGGGCGCCGAGGTCTACCACACCCTCAAGAAGGTGCTGAAGACCAAGGGCCTGTCCACCGGCCTCGGCGACGAGGGCGGCTTCGCCCCGAACCTCGAGTCCAACCGCGCCGCCCTCGACCTCATCCTCGAGGCCGTCAAGGAGGCCGGTTACATCCCCGGCGAGCAGATCGCCCTCGCCCTCGACGTCGCCGCCTCCGAGTTCTACAAGGACGGCAAGTACCTCTTCGAGGGCAAGGAGCGCTCCGCCGCCGAGATGACCGAGTACTACGCCGAGCTCGTCGCGGCGTACCCGCTCGTCTCCATCGAGGACCCGCTGTACGAGGACGACTGGGCCGGCTGGAAGGTCATCACCGACAAGCTGGGCGACAAGGTCCAGATCGTCGGCGACGACCTCTTCGTCACCAACCCGGAGCGCCTGGCCCGCGGTATCGAGGAGGGCTCCGCCAACGCCCTGCTCGTCAAGGTCAACCAGATCGGTTCGCTGACCGAGACCCTGGACGCCGTCGAGCTGGCCCAGCGCAACGGCTTCAAGTGCATGATGTCCCACCGCTCCGGCGAGACCGAGGACGTCACCATCGCCGACCTCGCGGTCGCCGTGAACTGCGGTCAGATCAAGACCGGCGCCCCGGCCCGCTCGGACCGTGTCGCCAAGTACAACCAGCTCCTGCGCATCGAGGAGATCCTCGACGACGCCGCGGTCTACGCCGGCCGCAGCGCCTTCCCGCGCTTCAAGGGCTGAGCCTCGCGCCTCTCAGGAAGCGTCCTCCGTACGTCCCCGTACCCGGTCCCGTACCGTGTGCGGGGACGTACGCACGTGACGGGCCCGTACGGCGGGCCGGTAGTGGGGAGGCGGGACTCATGGCCGTGAAGGACCGGGACCGGTTCTCCACCTCGACCAGGCTGAAGCTGCTCGGCGAGCAGACGGCGGCCAGGGTCTACCGCTCCCAGACCAAGCGGCAGGCGCGCCGCTCCCGGCTCACCGGCCGGGCCGCGCTGCTCGCCATGGTCCTGTGCTCCCTGATCGTCGCCCTCGCGTACCCGATGCGGCAGTACGTCTCCCAGCGCGCCCAGATCGGCGATCTGGAGCGGCAGCGGGAGCAGGCCCGGCAGCGGGTCGAGCAGCTCCGCGACCTCAAGGCGCGCTGGCAGGACGACGCGTACGCCAAGCAGCAGATCCGGCAGCGGCTGCACTATGTGATGCCGGGCGAGACCGGCTACATCGTGATCGACCCGGACGCCGCGAAGCAGTCCCGTGCCGAACGGGGCACCGCCGACCGCCCCTGGTACACCAACGTGTGGGACGGCGTGGACAAATCCGACGCCGCCGACCGCTGACGACCCATGAACTGACCAGAAAGACACGTGACGCACGGCATGGAAACGCCACCCCCCACCACCCCGCGCACCGAGCCCACCGACGCCGACGTCGAGGCCTTCAAGCAGCAGCTCGGCCGGCCGCCGCGCGGGCTGCGCGCGATCGTGCACCGCTGCCCCTGCGGCCAGCCGGACGTGGTGGAGACGGCGCCCCGCCTCCCCGACGGCACGCCGTTCCCGACCACGTACTACCTGACGTGCCCGCGGGCCGCGTCCGCGATCGGGACGCTGGAGGCCAACGGGGTCATGAAGGAGATGACCGAACGGCTGGCCACCGACCCCGAGCTGGCCGCGGCCTACCGCGCCGCCCACGAGGACTACATCGCGCGCCGTGACGCGATCGACGTCCTGGAGGGCTTCCCGAGCGCGGGCGGCATGCCGGACCGGGTGAAGTGCCTGCACGTCCTGGTGGCGCACTCGCTGGCCGCAGGACCGGGCGTCAACCCGCTCGGCGACGAGGCCATCGCGATGCTGCCCGAGTGGTGGCGCAAGGGCGCCTGTGTCACCCAGGCCGGCCCGCAGGCCGGCGACGAGTCCGCCGAGGACGGCCGGTGACCCGCGTCGCCGCCGTCGACTGCGGTACGAACTCCATCCGCCTTCTGGTGGCCGACGCGGACCCGCGGACGGGCGAACTCACTGACCTGGACCGGCGGATGACCATCGTCCGGCTGGGCCAGGGCGTCGACCGCACCGGGCGGCTCGCCCCCGAGGCGCTGGAGCGGACCTTCGCCGCCTGCCACGCCTACGCGCGGACCATCAAGGAGCACGGCGCCGAGCGACTGCGCTTCGTCGCCACCTCCGCCTCCCGCGACGCCGAGAACCGGGACGAGTTCGTGCGCGGGGTGCTGGACATCCTCGGCGTCGAGCCCGAGGTCGTCACCGGGGACCAGGAGGCCGAGTTCTCCTTCACCGGCGCGACCAGGGAGCTGGCCGGGCGCGACGACCTCGCCACGCCCTACCTGGTCGTGGACATCGGCGGCGGCTCGACCGAGTTCGTCGTCGGCACCGACCATGTGCGCGCGGCACGCTCCGTGGACATCGGCTGCGTACGGATGACGGAACGTCACCTCGTGCGCGACGGCGCGGTCACCGACCCGCCCACCGCCGAGCAGGTCGCGGCCATGCGCGCCGACATCGAGGCCGCCCTCGACCTCGCCGAGGAGACGGTCCCGCTGCGCGAGGCGCGCACCCTGGTGGGGCTGGCCGGCTCGGTCACCACGATCGCGGCCATCGCGCTGGACCTCGCCGAGTACGACTCCGAGCGGATCCACCACTCCCGCGTCTCCCTCGCGCGCGTCCACGAGATCACCGAGTGGCTGCTGCGCTCCACGCACGCCGAGCGCGCGGCCGTCCCCTCCATGCACCCGGGCCGGGTGGACGTGATCGGGGCCGGTGCCCTCGTCCTGCTCTCGATCATGGAGCGGACCGGTGCCGAGGAGGTCGTGGTCAGTGAGCACGACATCCTCGACGGCATCGCCTTCAAGGTCGCGGAGGACGCCGAAGCGGCCCGGCGGGGCGACTGACGCCGGCTGGGTGACCGACGCCCGGCGACGCGTCGAGAACGGGTGTGAGACGGCCCCGGCTCCGTTCCCGAGGGGCCGGGGCCGTCGGCGTCCTCCGGCGGCCGAACAGGGCTCTGGAGCGCCGTCTGGGCCGGGCCGCGCGGGCGTGGCACGGGTCTCCTTTGCTACTGATCGGTAGCCTCGGCTGAGCGGGTCGGATAGCGTATGAGCGTGCCGGAGGGGGTCCTGGACGCCCTCCCGTAAGGCTTCGTCGAGAAACTTCGTGAAGTTCTTCACAAGGAAAAGGCCCCTGCCGAGCGACGAAGGGGCCGCGAAGGGGCCACTTGGGCCCTTCCGCGGGGCCGGGCGGGTCCGGCAGCATGCTCGGTGAAGCGTTGCGGCCGCGTTTCAGGGCGATGAAACACAGGTGTGGTCCGCTCGGCCGAACGGGTTGGGCCGCAGCTCACGCGGTGTTGACAACGGTACGAACCGTACGGCGGTCCACCCCTGCCGCCATGACCTCGGTCACGGGGGCGGCGGAGTGTAGCAGAGCCCCTGTCCGAGCTTGTGAAGGGGCGCACGAGCGACCCCCCTGAACCGGGTGGATACTCGATGGCATGAGCACCACGGAGCGTCCCAGGATCCTCGTAGTAGGCGGTGGGTACGTAGGCCTGTACGCAGCTCGGCGCATCCTCAAGCAGATGCGCTACGGAGAGGCGACCGTCACGGTCGTCGACCCCCGGTCGTACATGACCTACCAGCCCTTCCTCCCCGAAGCAGCCGCCGGCAGCATCTCGCCGCGGCACGTCGTCGTCCCGCTGCGGCGTGTACTTCCCAAGGCGGAGGTCCTCACCGGCCGGGTCACCACCATCGACCAGGACCGTAAGGTCGCCACGGTCGCCCCCCTCGTGGGCGAGGCGTACGAGCTGCCCTTCGACTACCTCGTCATCGCGATGGGCGCGGTCTCCCGCACCTTCCCGATCCCCGGTCTCGCCGAGCAGGGCATCGGCATGAAGGGCATCGAGGAGGCCATCGGCCTGCGCAACCACGTTCTCGAGCAGCTCGACAAGGCCGACTCCACCACGGACGAGGACGTCCGCCGCAAGGCGCTGACCTTCGTCTTCGTGGGTGGCGGCTTCGCCGGCGCCGAGACCATCGGTGAGGTCGAGGACATGGCCCGTGACGCGGCCAAGTACTACAGCAGCGTGTCCCGCGAGGACATGCGCTTCATCCTCGTCGACGCCGCGGACAAGATCCTTCCCGAGGTCGGCCCCAAGCTCGGCCAGTACGGCAAGGAGCACCTGGAGAGCCGCGGTGTGGAGATCTACCTCTCCACCTCCATGGACTCCTGCGTCGACGGCCACGTCGTGCTGAAGAACGGCCTCGAGGTCGACTCCAACACGATCGTCTGGACGGCCGGCGTCAAGCCGAACCCCGTTCTCTCCCGCTTCGGTCTGCCGCTCGGCCCGCGTGGCCACGTGGACACCCAGACCACCCTCCAGGTGCAGGGCACGGACTACATCTGGGCCGCGGGCGACAACGCCCAGGTGCCGGACGTCGCCGCCCGCAAGGCCGGTGTCGAGAACGCCTGGTGCCCGCCGAACGCGCAGCACGCGCTGCGTCAGGCCAAGATCCTCGGCGACAACGTGATCTCCGGTATGCGGGGCTTCCCGCAGAAGGAGTACGCGCACGCCAACAAGGGCGCCGTGGCCGGTCTCGGTCTGCACAAGGGCGTCGCGATGATCGTCATGGGCAAGATGAAGATCAAGCTCAAGGGCCGTCTCGCCTGGTACATGCACCGCGGCTACCACGGTCTGGCCATGCCGACCTGGAACCGCAAGATCCGCGTCTTCGCCGACTGGACGCTCGCGATGTTCCTCAAGCGCGAGGTCGTCTCCCTGGGTGCCATGGAGACTCCGCGCGAGGAGTTCTACGAGGCCGCCAAGCCGGCTCCGGCCGCTCCGGCGCCCGCCGTCAAGACCGAGGAGAAGGCCAAGGCCTCCTGACCTCCGGTCACCGAACGCCCCGAAGGGGCCGCCCGCCATCCGTGGTGCGGGCGGCCCCTTCGGCGTTTCCTCCTCCCCGCGCGGCTCGGCGCACCCGGCGCGTCCATCAAAGCGTGGTGCATGCACATATTTTGCGAATCTGTGTCGTGGAGGGGGGACTGCGCGCCGACGGGGTAGATGTTTACGTGGTGTCGGAGCGTTCGGGAGTGCTGTCTCGGAGGTGTACGCCATGCAGGACGCCGCGCCGCGGCTCAAAGGCCTTGTCGAACAGTTGCTGGGAACCCCGCTCCCGTTGCGCGTCCGCGCCTGGGACGGTTCGGAAGCGGGTCCGCCCGCGGCACCGGCGCTCGTCGTCCGCAACCGGCGGGCCCTGCGCCGACTGCTGTGGAAGCCGGGCGAGTTGGGACTGGCCCGCGCCTGGGTCTCCGGCGACCTGGGCATCGAGGGGGACCTGTACACCGCCCTGGATCTGATCTCCGGGCTCGTCTGGGAGCGCGGCGAGGACGCGCGCGGACTCGGGGCGGCGCTGCGTGATCCCGAGGTGCGCGCCGCCGTCCGCGGGCTGGTGAGGATGGCGGGACTGCCGCTGCCGCCCGCCCCGCCCCCGGAGGAGGTGCGCCGACGCCGCCATCTGCACACCAGGCGCACCGACCGGAGCGCGATCAGCCACCACTACGACGTCGGCAACGACTTCTACGCGCTCGTCCTCGGCCCGTCCATGGTCTACTCGTGCGCCTACTGGCGGGAGGGCGGCACCCTGGAGGAGGCGCAGCGCGACAAGCTCGAACTCGTCGCCCGGAAGCTGGCCCTGAAGCCCGGTCAGCGGCTCCTGGACGTCGGCTGCGGCTGGGGCTCGATGGCCGTGCACGCCGCCCGCGACCACGGCGTGCGGGTGGTCGGGGTGACCCTGTCGCAGGAACAGGCCGCGTACGCCCGTAAACGGGTCGCGGAGGAGGGCCTGACCGACCGGGTGGAGATCAGGGTGCAGGACTACCGGGACGTCACCGACGGGCCCTACGACGCGATCTCCTCCATCGGGATGGCCGAACACGTCGGCGCCGAGCGCTACCTGGAGTACGCCGAGACGCTCGGCCGCCTTCTCACCCCCGGGGGGCGGCTGCTCAACCACCAGATCGGCCGGCGCCCGCAGCGCGACGAATCGTCGTACGCCGTCGACGCGTTCATCGACGCCTATGTGTTCCCCGACGGCGAACTCGCCCCCGTCGGGACGACCGTGGCGCTGCTCGAACGGGCCGGGTTCGAGGTGCGTGACGTCGAGGCCCTGCGCGAGCACTACGCGCTGACCCTGCGCCGCTGGGTCGCCAATCTGGAGGCGGGATGGTCCCGTGCGGTCCGGCTCACCGGTGTCGGCCGGGCCCGCGTCTGGCGGCTGTACATGGCGGCGAGCGCGGTCGCCTTCGAGCGCAACGAGATCGGCGTCAACCAGGTGCTGGCGGTGAAGACTCCGGGCACGTCCGGCTCGTCCGGGATGCCGCTGCGGGCGAGAACCTGGAACTGACGCGCCCGAAGCGCCGGCGCGCACGCGGAGGGGGTCCCGATCCGTCCGGAACGGGACCCCCTCACCTGCGTTCCCGGGCTCACCCGTCTTCCCGGGCCGCCGCCGCGGCCCGGTCGCCGTGCCCGGTCACTCGGACTTGATCGCCCCCAGCATGTTCAGGCGGGCCGCCCGGCGGGCCGGCCAGAGCGCGGCCAGGACGCCGACGGTCGCCGCGAGCAGCAGGAAGAGCGCCATCCGGCCCCAGGGCAGGACGAGTTCGTACGTCGACATCCTGCTGCCCAGCAACTCGCCGGCCGCCCAGCCGAAGAAGACGCCGAGACCGATGCCGAGGACACCGCCGAAGAGCGAGATGACCAGGGACTCGAGACGGACCATCCGCTTGATGCCCTTGCGGTCCAGGCCGATCGCGCGGAGCATCCCGATCTCCTGCGAGCGCTCGAAGACCGACATCGCGAGGGTGTTGATGACGCCGAGGACGGCGACGATCACCGCCATCGCCAGCAGGCCGTAGAGCATGTTCAGCATCAGCGTGAACATCCGGGCGATGTCGTCGGAGATGTCCTGCCTGTCCTGGACCTTGACGGCGGGGTTGTCGCCGAGGGCCTTCTCCAGCTTGTCCTTGGCCGCGGCCGAGGCGCCGCCCGCCGTCTTCACCATGACCTGCATGTCGGAGGTGTCACGCTGGTGCGGGGAGAGCGTGGCGGTGTCGAGGATGATGCCCTGGAGCATCTCGTTGCCCTCGTAGACCCCGGCGACGGTCAGGCGTTCCTTCGCGCCGTCCTCGTACGAGACCTGGAAGTGCGAACCGGCCTTCCATCCGTGGGACTTCGCCGTTTCCGAGTCGGCCACGACCCGGCTGCCGCCGACCTCGAAGGCGCCGTCGGTGACGTCGAGGTCGGTGAGCTTGCCGATGGCCGGGCCGTTGACGCCGGTCAGGAACTCCGTCTGCCGGTCGATGCGGGAGGGCGCGTTGCGCAGCGGGCTGATGTCGGTGACCCCGTCGACCGCGGCGAGCTTCTTCTCGACGTCGGGGGAGAGGGAGTTGCCGTTCGCCATCGACACGACGTAGTCCGCCTTGATCGCCGAACCGGCCATCTTGTCGATCGACTTCTGCAGACTGCCGGCCATCACCGTCATGCCGGTGATCAGCGTGAGACCGATCATCAGCGCCGAGGCGGTGGCGGCGGTGCGGCGCGGATTGCGCACCGAGTTCTGCCGGGCCAGCTTGCCGGAGATCCCGAAGACCCGCAGGACCGGAGCCGCCGCGGCGATCAGCGGCCGGGACAGCAGCGGGGTGAGGACGAAGACGCCGATGATGAGCAGCACGGCGCCGAGACCCATCGGGGCCTGTCCGTCCGAGCCGTCCATCGTCGTGGCGTAGAGGACCACGGCGACACCCGCGGCCGCGAGCAGGGCGCCGAGCGTGTTCCGCAGGACCAGGGACTTCGTCGTCGCCTTCGCGTGGAGGCTGCTCATCGCGGCGACCGGCGGGATCTTCGCGGCTCGCCGGCCGGGCAGCCACGCGGCCAGCATCGTGACGAGGACGCCGACGAGCAGCGCCGTGCCGACCGTGCCCGGCGAGACGACCAGCGGGCCGTCCGGCACCGTGGCCCCCAGCGTGCCCATCAGGGAGCGCATCGCGGCACCGATGCCGATACCGGCGGCGAGCCCGCCGGCGGCCGCCACCGCGCCGACCACGAACGCCTCGATCAGCACCGACCGGGTGACCTGGCGGCGGGAGGCGCCGACGGCGCGCAGCAGCGCCAGTTCCTTGGTGCGCTGGGCGACCAGCATGGTGAAGGTGTTGGCGATGATGAACGTGCCGACGAACAGCGCGATCCCGGCGAAGACGAGCAGGCCCGTCTTCATGCCGCTCATCGCCGCCGAGATCTGCTCGGCCTGGTCGTCGGCGAGCTGCCGGCCGGTGACGGTGGAGGCGGTGTCCTTCGGTACGACGGCGTCGAGCGCCTCGCGCAGCGCGTTCTGGCTGGTGCCCGGCGCGGCCTTCACGTCGATCTCGTCGTAGGAGCCGGCCGAGTGGAACAGCTTCTGCGCGGTCGCCGTGTCGAACAGGGCGAGGCTGCCGCCCGCGGCCACGTTGCCGTCGTCGGTGCTGAAGATGCCGGCGACGACGGGCTTGAGGACGGGGCCGTCGACCGACAGGCGTACGGTGTCGCCGATCTTGTAGCCGGCCCGCCTGGCGGTCTCGGCGTCGATCGCGATCTCGCCGGTGCCGTGCGGCGCGTGCCCGGCCGTCAGGGGATAGCGGGGGTCCTTGTCGCCCCAGAAGTTGCCGCCCTGCGACTGGAAGCCGCCGCCGATGAGCTTGCCGTCCTTGCCGGCGATGGCGGTGAAGCCGTCGACGACGCCGATCGCGGAGGCGGCCCCCGGTACCCGGGCGGCCTTGTCGAGCAGGGAACGCGTCAGCTTGTGCGTCGCGCCGATGGTGTCGCCCGAGTCGGCCGCGCTCTCGGGGCGGATGGCGACGTCGACCTGGTCGAAGCCCTTGGCGGAGCTCTTCTGGTAGGCGTCCGAGATGGTGTTGGTGAAGACCAGGGTCCCCGAGACGAAGGCGACGCCGAGGAGGACGGCGAGCACGGTCATCAGGAGTCTGGCCTTGTGCGCGAACACGTTGCGCAAGGCGGTACGGAACATGGTGTGTCTCAGTCCAGGTGTACGAGGAGTGGGGGCGCGTCGGGTGGGCTCGGCCCGCGTCAGCTCGTGCGGTTCGTGCCGTCGAGTTCGGGGGTCCGGGGGTTTCCCCCGGGAAGGCTCCGCATGAGGTCGAGGACCGAGCCGGCGGTCGGCTCGTACACCTCGTCGACGATCCGTCCGTCCGCGAGGAAGACGACCCGGTCCGCGTAGGCGGCGGCCACCGGGTCGTGCGTCACCATCACCACGGTCTGGCCGAGTTCGCGTACGGAGTTGCGCAGGAAGCCGAGGACCTCCGCGCCCGAGCGCGAGTCGAGGTTTCCGGTCGGCTCGTCGCCGAAGATGATCTCGGGGCGGGAGGCGAGGGCGCGGGCGACGGCGACGCGCTGCTGCTGGCCGCCGGAGAGCTGGGAGGGACGGTGGCTCAGCCGGTCCGCGAGGCCGATCATCTTGATGACGGTGTCCAGCCACTCCTTGTCGGGCTTGCGGCCCGCGATGTCCATCGGGAGCGTGATGTTCTCCAGGGCCGTCAGCGTCGGCAGCAGGTTGAACGCCTGGAAGATGAAGCCGATCTTGTCCCGGCGCAGCTTGGTGAGCTGCTTGTCCTTCAGGGAGCCGAGTTCGGTGTCGCCGATGCGCACCGAGCCGGAGGAGAAGGTGTCGAGGCCCGCCACGCAGTGCATCAGCGTGGACTTGCCCGACCCCGAGGGGCCCATGATCGCGGTGAACTCGGCCTGCCGGAAGGCGACGCTGACCCGGTCGAGCGCGACCACCTGGGTCTCGCCCTGCCCGTAGACCTTCGACAGTTCCGTGGCGCGGGCTGCGACCGCGGTGCTTGTGCCGGCGAGGGGAGTGGTGGTCACGGGAGGGTGCTCCTGTCGGGACGAGGACGTTGCTGGGGACGTGTTCCATCGTCCGTGCCGATCCGCGGCGTGTAGTCACCCGCTGTTCTGGTTCCGGGGGCAGCCTCGGGTCGGACCGCGAGCGGTCGTGTCATACCTGGGTATGACGGAACGCCCTGAGAACCGTCCGGGTCGCCGCCGGGGAGCGCACGGAGTGCGGCCGCACTCCCGGGAGCCGGCCCGGGACCTGGTCCGGGGCTCGGCGTGATCGCGTTCGGACGGTGAAATTCCGTCAATCCCCGTACGGGGGCTGCGAGGGTCCGGGAGGCTGTTGGCAAGTGCTGACGGCCTGTGCGGCGTACTGATGCACCCTCAGACGTCAATAAAATAAGACAACATCGGTACGCACGCCCGCTGTTCGGGGGACGCGCCCCGATAGGCTCGGAACCTCGATGCGGAGCCCATGGTCTGCCCGGATGGTGGAATGCAGACACGGCGAGCTTAAACCTCGCTGCCCCTCGCGGGCGTACCGGTTCAAGTCCGGTTCCGGGCACTTCCCGCCCCTGTGACGCAGGACGCGGGCCACAGTCGGAACTCTCCGAGCGTGGCCCGCCGGCTGCATTCCTCCCTCGCCGCCGCCCTCTGCGCGGCACCCCGCTCACCCGTTGACAGTCGCTTCCCGGCGGTGGACTGACGCTGCGACGGGGTGAAGGAAGTTTCACGGGGCGAACAGGTAGAGGGAGGGTGGGTGATGTGCACCACCGAGGCGATCCTCTTCGAGGGCCGCGTCCGGCCGGCCCGTCCGGAGCGGATCGCGAGCTCGCGCGCGGCCGCGGCGGACCTGGCGGAGGGCCGTACGGGCCGCCCCGCGTGAGCGCCGTGAGCCGCTGTCGCCACGAGCGGTGTCACGGCTTCGTACCAGTGCGGGCGTAGCAGGAGGCACACGCGTACGGTGGCACAACGAGGGAAAGATCCTCCTCAAGCACTAGGGTCATTCCTTTGCCTACCCATTACCCTTGAGGCCAAGGCCACGCACGCTGGCCATGGAGGAGTGAAATGAGGAGCAGTAACCCGGTCTTCTCGCGACGGGGGTTCAGCCGCGACAGCGGCTACGCGGGCTTCAACGCGGCGCCGCAGGCCGGGGGACCCGCTGTCGGCACGCAGGGGAACCCGTACGCCCAGCAGGGCGGCAACCCCTACGCGCAGAACCCCTACGCGCAGAACCCCTACGCACAGCAGGGCCTCCAGCAGGGCGCTCCGCCGCAGGCCCCGGTCACCACCGGCCGTATGACGATGGACGACGTCGTCATGCGTTCGGCCAT
The DNA here is from genome assembly GCF_053600395.1 of Streptomyces sp. NPDC005070. Lineage (NCBI taxonomy): Bacteria > Bacillati > Actinomycetota > Actinomycetes > Kitasatosporales > Streptomycetaceae > Streptomyces > Streptomyces sp. NPDC005070. The sequence goes on from NZ_JBSFZS010000065.1 coordinate 44,614, forward strand.
GACGCTCGGCACGGTCGTCGTCGGCGCCGTCCTGGCCTGGGCGCTGCTGCCGGTCTCCAGCACGAGCTACGGCCTGGCCATCGGCTCCGGCCTGGTGGCCTTCGTCCTCGCGATCGTGCAGTCCTTCAAGCGCGCCGCCTCGCCGGCGCTGATCATCGGGTACGCCGCCTTCGAGGGCGTCTTCCTCGGTGTCATCAGCGAGATGTACAACTCGCAGTGGCACGGCGCGCCCTTCCAGGCCGTGCTCGGCACCATGGCGGTCGCCGGCGCCACCCTCCTCGTCTACAAGGCAGGCTGGATCCGGGTCACCGCCCGGTACGCGCGCATCGGCATCACCATCGCCATCGCCTTCGTCGCCGTCATGGCGGTGAACCTCCTGCTGGTCGCCTTCGGGGTCGCCCCCGACGGCGGACTGCGCAGCAGCGGCCCGCTGGGCATCGCCGTCGGCATCCTGGCGATCCTGATCGGCGCGTTCTTCCTGACCCTCGACTTCAAGCAGATCCAGGACGGCATCACCTACGGTGCGCCGAAGGAAGAGGCCTGGCTGGCCGCGTTCGGCCTGACCATGACCCTCGTGTGGATCTACGTCGAGATGCTGCGACTGGTCGCCATCTTCAGCGGCAGAGACTAGTCACACCGACGGCCGGACAGGCCGTCAGCTGATGTGAAGGGCCCGCGAACCACCAGTTCGCGGGCCCTTCGTCATGGGTGCCGGTCGTCACGTGCGTGTCGTCGGACGCTGGTCGTCTCGGTGGTGCGCGCTCACAGCAGTTTGCGCGCGGCCCTCCTCAGGTCGTACTCGTGGATGATCGCTTTGGCGTGGCCGTACGCGAGGTCGTGTTCGGCGCGGAGCCAGCTCACCTTCTCCTCGAAGCGGAAGAGGGCGGGGCCTTCGTCGACGGTGCGAAGCCAGTCGGAGATCTCACGACCGGTGCAATGGGGGATGCGGGCGAGCAGGTTGCGATGGGTCTCCTCGGAGAAGACTTGGGACATCGGCGCCTCCGAACGCAAAGGGGATGTAAGCCGGTCCTTCACGCCACCGTGCCTGAGGGTTGGGTTGTTGGCAACAGTCCCGCCGCTGCGCGTAGTCTCGCGGCGTGCTGGATACGACGCCGTTGACACGAGCCGTGGACCACTTCGCCGACCGGTTGCGAGCCGCCCCGCAGAGCCGCCTGCAACGCAGTGCCGCGGCCGAGGCACTGGGGCTGGCCAGGGAGTTCGCGCTGCGCGCCCAGCGGGTCGAGGACCCGTCGGGGGAGCCCCGGCAGATGCCCGACGCCGGGATGTTCGCCGCCGCCGACCAAATCACGGTCGCCGCGCACGACTTGGCCCTCGTACTGAAGAACGAGGAGGAACTGGCCGAAGCGGTCACGCTCGTGGCCGAGGCGCAGAAACGCGCCGGGGTCTGACCTGCTCGGTCGACTCCGGCGCGCGGGGTGCCCTAGCGTCCGCCCCCGGGCACAAGTCGTCCCACAGCTCGATCCAGATCTGTCTGTCGTCCTCACCCCCCAGACGGGCGAAGGCGGCGGCCAGATCGTCGGAAGGTCTCGCG
>NZ_JBSFZS010000066.1:0-44878 GCF_053600395.1 Streptomyces sp. NPDC005070
AAACGCCCGGTTACATTCCGAACCCGGAAGCTAAGCCTCACAGCGCCGATGGTACTGCAGGGGGGACCCTGTGGGAGAGTAGGACGCCGCCGAACTAAAATTGGAGGACCCTTGGTCCCAGCGACTCGCTGGGGCCAAGGGTCCTTTTTTGTTTTGCCGAAGCGCGCCGGGTACCTGGCTGCGCGAGAATGACTTGCGGTACCGAAGACAGGAGTCACCCATGTCCACCAACTCTCCCGACGAGCGACCGGAGCGCGACCAGCGCCGTCGTGACAGTGGTGACCGCGGTGACAACCGCGGTGGTCCGCGCCGAGACAACGACCGAGGTGGCTCCGGCCGGCGTGACGATCGCCGTGACGGCGACCGTGGCGGCGACCGTGGCGGGGACCGCGGCGGGGACCGTGGCGGCTTCCGCCGCGACGACAACCGTGGTGGCAGCGGTGGCGGTGGCCACCAGGGCCGGGACGACCGTCGTGAGGGCGATCGGGGCGGCCGGCCGCCGTTCCGTCGTGACGATCGGCCCAGCGGCCCGCGTCGCGACGACCGAGGTGCCGGCGGCGGCTTCCGCAGGGACGGGGACCGTCCCGCCTTCAACCGCGACGATCGGCCCAGCAGCCCCCGCCGTGACGACAACCGTGGCGGCGGCAGCAGTGGCGGTGGCGGTGGCGGTTTCCGTCGTGACGACCGTGGTGGCAGTGCCGGCGGCTTCCGTCGCGACGACAACCGTGGCGGCGGCAGCAGTGGCGGTGGTGACCGTGGCGGCTTCCGCCGTGACGACAACCGCGGTGGCGGCAGCAGTGGCGGTGGCGGTTTCCGTCGTGACGACCGTGGTGGCAGTGCCGGCGGTTTCCGTCGCGACGACAACCGTGGCGGCGGCAGCAGTGGCGGCTTCCGCCGTGACGACAACCGCGGTGGCGGCAGCAGTGGCGGTGGCAGTGGCGGTGGCGGTTTCCGTCGTGACGACCGTGGTGGCAGTGCCGGCGGTTTCCGCCGTGACGACAACCGCGGTGGCGGCAGCGGTGGCGGTGGCGGTTTCCGTCGTGACGACCGTGGTGGCAGTGCCGGCGGTTTCCGTCGCGACGACAACCGCGGTGGCGGCGGCAGCAGCAGTGGCGGCGGTTTCCGTCGCGACGACCGTGGTGACTTCCGTCGTGATGACCGGCGTGACGAGCGTCGGGGCGACGACCGCGGTGGCTTCCGCCGTGACCCGGACCGTCCGTCCTCCTTCCGTCGTGACGAGCGGCCCAGCGGCCCGCGTCGCGACGACGACCGTGGTGGCTTCCGCCGCGACGACAACCGTGGCGGTGGCGACTTCCGCCGCGACGATCGTGGCGACCGCCGTGAGGGCGATCGTGGTGGCTTCCGCCGGGACGACAACCGGGGTGGTGGCGACTTCCGCCGCGACGCGGACCGTCCGTCCTCCTTCCGTCGTGACGAGCGGCCCAGCGGCCCGCGTCGCGACGACGACCGTGGTGGCTTCCGCCGCGACGACAACCGTGGCGGTGGCGACTTCCGCCGCGACGATCGCAGGGACAGCGACCGTCCGCCGTTCCGCCGTGACGACCGTGGAGACTTCCGTCGTGACGAGCGGCCCAGCGGCCCGCGCCGTGACGACGACCGTGGTGGCTTCCGCCGCGACGACAGCCGGGGCGGCAGCGGCGGCGGCTTCCGTGGCCGTGACGACCGGGGACGCGACGACCGCCGTGGTGGACCGCGTCGCGACGACCGGGGCGGCAGCGGCGGTGGCTTCCGTGGCCGCGACGACCGCGGTGGCGACGACCGCCGCGGTGGCGGCCGTTACCGCGACGAGCGGGAGCGGGACCGCGAGCCGATCAAGCGTCTGCCGATCCCGGACGAGGTCACGGGGGAGGAGATCGACGCGGATGTGAGGCAGGAGCTCATGAGCCTGCCCAAGGGTCTCGCCGAGGATGTCTCCCGCAACCTGGTGATGGTCGCCCGGCTCATCGACGAGGACCCCGAGGCCGCCTACGCGTACTCGAGGATCGCCCTGCGGCTGGCCTCGCGTGTCGCCGCCGTGCGTGAGGCCGCCGGCTTCGCCGCGTACGCCAACCAGCAGTTCAGCGAGGCGCTCGCCGAGTTCCGTGCCGCGCGTCGGATGACCGGCAGCGTGGAGCTGTGGCCCGTGATGGCGGACTGCGAGCGCGGTCTCGGTCGGCCCGAGAAGGCGCTGGAGATGGCCGGGGCGCCCGAGGTGCAGAAGCTGGACAAGGCGAGCCAGGTCGAGATGCGTCTCGTGGCCGCCGGTGCCCGGCGTGACATGGATCAGCTCGACGCCGCCATCGTCACCCTGCAGAGCCCCGAGCTCGCCTCGAACTCCGTCCAGCCCTGGACCGCCCGACTGCGGTACGCCTACGCCGACGCACTCCTCGCCGCCGGACGCGAGGGCGAGGCACGCGAGTGGTTCGCCAAGACCGTCGAGTCCGACAAGGACGGCAGCACGGACGCCTCCGACCGGCTCGCCGCGATGGACGGCGTCGAGTTCGTCGACGCCCTCGACGAGGACGGCGAGGCCGGGACCGCGGACACCACCGGGACCGCGACGGAGACCCCCGTCGAGGACGAGCACCAGGACGCGGACGAGGCCGACGACGAGGACGACGAGGACGACGACGAGATCGAGTCCGTGACCACGAACGGGATCACGGACGACGTCGACGACCTCGACGAAGAAGACGACGAGGACGACGAGGACGAGGACGACGACGAGGACGACGCTCCTCAGCGTCCGCAGAGCTGACGCCGGACACCACGGCGCAAACACGTGGGCGGCGGGACACCGGAAGGTGACCCGCCGCCCACGTGGCGTTTCCGCGGTTGTTTCCCGGGACCGTGACCTCTCAGGGAGTGAGCGCCCGCAGGACGAGACCGGACGCCGGCTTCGGCCCGAAGGAGGTCGACTTGCGCGGCATCGTGACCCCCTGGCGCGCGAGCTCGCGTACCACTTCCTCATGGACCGGGTGCATCAGGACGGCCGTGCCCCCGTCGTGCTCCGCCTTCTCGACCGTGGCGGTCGTGTCGTGGATGTACGCGATGTGCGCGGGGGAGTCCTCCGGGATGCCCCACACATGGTCCAGGAGCGTGGCATGCAGGACCGTCGCGTCCAGCGCGCGCCAGGCTTCCGGGTGCTCGGCCGGGATCGTACGGGCGAGGAGGTCGGGCGACGGGCGGTCGACGAGGTGGAAGGCGCCGTCGCCGGCGAGGAGGAAGGCGTTCCCCTCGGCGGCCGCGGCGGCGAGGGACTCCAGCGCCTCGGGGAGGGGCACGTCGAGGCGGCGTACGCGGAACGAGTCCCCGAGGGCGGCCAGCGCGTCGGCGACCGGCAGGCGGTGCAGCAGGCGGTGGATGGCCCGGACGCGCAGCGGGTAGCGGGCGGTGTCCACGAGGAGGACCAGACCGTAGTCCCAGGGGCTCGGCGAAGGATGCTCCGCGCGTAGACGAAGGTACGTCGCCCAGCGGTGGTGTCCGTCGGCGATCAGGGCCTGGTGCCGGCCGAGGTCCGTGCGGATCTCCGTGAGCTCCGCCGGGTCCGTGACCGCCCACAGGCGATGGCTGATGCCGTCCTCCGTGGTGGTGGACAGCAGCGGCGGCAGGGCGGCGGTGCGCTCGATGACGGCGGCGGTGCCGTACCCGGAACCGTTGCCGCGATAGGTCAGCAGCAGGGGTTCGAGGTTGGCGGACGTGGCGCGCATCAGGGCCGCGCGGTCCGCGATGACGTGCGGCATCACGTCCTCGTGCGGGAGCACGACGCCGTCGGCCGGATCGGACAGCCGCAGATTGCCGATCACGCCGCGTTGCAGCAGGTCGCCGTCGCGCTGCTCGTACACGTACAGGCCCGGCTCGGGATCGGCGGCCAGGATGCCCTCCGACAGCCAGCGGTTCAGCGTGTCGGCCGCCTGGCGGTTGCGGGCGGCGGGGGTGCCGTCCTGCGGGAGGATGAGCCGGACGATGTTGTACGGGTCGGCCGATTCGAGTTCGAGCAGTCCGTCGGGCCGGACGATCACGTCGTACGGCGGGGACGTCACGGCGGCCAGGCTGCCGACCCGGTCGGGGTCGTAGCGCAGGCCTCGGAACGGGGTGAGTTCGAGGCCGCTCCCTGCCGGTGTTTCCTCCTCGGGACCTGCATAGTTCATTGGGGCATCGTAAGTGTGTCCGTGGCATGCGGGATGATCGGGGCAACGGGATCGAACGAGGAGCGATGCGCAATGAGCCAGACCGTCAGGACGCGGCCCGAGGGCAGTGAGCAGGCCCTGAGCGAGGCGTACGACACCGCGCTGCTGGACCTGGACGGTGTGGTGTACGCGGGCGGCGACGCCATCGCCCACGCCGTGGAATCGCTGGCGACGGCGCGGGCGGGCGGGATGCACCTCGCGTACGTCACCAACAATGCGCTGCGTACCCCGGACGCGGTCGCCGGGCACCTGACGGAGCTGGGCATCCCGACGGTGGAGGCGGACGTCATCACCTCGGCGCAGGCCGTGGCACGGCTCATCAGCGAGCAGGTGCCGGCGGGGTCGCGTGTGCTGGTCATCGGCGGCGAGGGGCTGCGGGTCGCGCTGCGCGAGCGCGGGCTGGAGCCGGTCGACTCGGCGGAGGACGAGCCCGTGGCGGTCGTGCAGGGGTACGGCGGTCCCGATCTGACCTGGTCCCGGTTCGCGGAGGCGTGTTACGCCATCGCGCGCGGGGTTCCCTGGTTCGCGTCCAACACGGATCTGACGATTCCGGGCGCGCGCGGGATCGCGCCCGGCAACGGCGCTGCGGTGGAGGTCGTCCGTATCGCCACGGGTGCCGATCCCCAGGTGGCGGGCAAGCCGTTGCCGCCGATGCACCGCGAGACGATTCTGCGGACCGGGGCCGAGCGGCCGCTGGTGGTCGGGGACCGGCTGGACACGGACATCGAGGGCGCGTTCAACGGAGAGGTGGACTCGCTGCTCGTCCTCACCGGTGTGACGGACGGGGCGCAGCTTCTCGCCGCGCCGCCGCGGCACCGTCCGACGTACGTCGACGCCGATCTGCGCGGCATGCTCACCGGGCAGCCCGAGGTCGTCGAGGCGGGTGACGGGTTCCGCTGCGGCGGCTGGACGGCGACGGCGGGCGGCGACGCCCTGGAGCTGACGGGCGAGGGCGAGGCCCTGGACGGGCTGCGGGCGCTGTGCGCGGCTGCGTGGACGTCCGCGGGCGAGGGCGTGTGCGAGCTGGACGGCGGGAAGGCGCTGGCCCGGCTGGGCCTGTAGGACCCGCGTGACCGGCTTGGCGTCCCGACCGGCCGGGATCTGTCCGATCCGGCAGATCCCGGGCAGTCGCCCTGGGCCGTCCGGGGAGGGCGTGGGGACCGGGGCGGCGGTCGCTCGTGCCGGATTGGGCCGGGACCGGGCTGACCTGGGCTTCGGCGCGGGATCAAGGGTGCGGGCGCATCGAAACGCAACGCGAGGGTAGGCTAACCTAACCTCGTGTTGGTCGACAGTCCTCCTGAACAGCGCGCGGAAACCGCCCCCGCGCCCCCAAGCCGCCGGGCGATACGGACTCTTGGACTCCTCGTATCCGTGGGTGTCCTGCTGCTGGTCGCGCTGGCGAGTATCGCGATCGGCGCGAAAGCCCTGCCGCCGGCCCAGGTGTGGCACGGCCTGTTCCACGACTCGGGGACGTACGCGGACGTCGTCGTCGGTGACCGGATCTCGCGCACCGTGCTCGGGCTGCTGGTCGGCGCCGCGCTCGGGCTGTCCGGTGCCGTACTCCAGGCGCTGACCCGCAATCCGCTGGCCGACCCCGGTCTGCTGGGGATCAACGCGGGCGCGTCCGCCGCCGTCGTCACCGCGATCACGTACTTCGGCGTCACCTCGCTGAGCGGCTACGTCTGGTTCGCCTTCTTCGGCGCGGCGGCCGTCGGAGCGCTGGTCTGGTTCCTGGGCGGCAGCCGGGGTGCGACCCCGGTGCGGCTCGCGCTCGCCGGAACCGCGATCAGCGCCGCGCTGTACGGCTATCTCCAGGCCGTGATGATCATGGACGACGCGGCGCTCGGCAAGATGCGCTTCTGGACCGTCGGTTCGCTCGCCTCGGCGACCGACTCGACGATCGAGCAGGTGGCACCCTTCCTCGGCGTCGGCGCGCTGGTCGCGCTGGCCCTCGCCCGGCCGCTGAACGCGATGGCCATGGGCGACGACACCGCCCGGGCGCTCGGCGCCAACCTGAACCGCACCCGCGCGCTGTCCATGGCCGCCGCGACCGTGCTGTGCGGCGCCGCGACCGCCGCCTGCGGACCGATCGTGTTCGTCGGGCTCATGGTTCCGCACGCCGTCCGCTCCTTCACCGGGCCCGACCTGCGCTGGATCCTGCCGTACGCCACCGTCCTGTCGCCCGTGCTGCTGCTCGGCGCCGATGTCCTGGGGCGGCTGGTCGCCCGGCCGGCGGAGCTTCAGGTCGGCATCGTCACCGCGGTGCTGGGCGGTCCGGTCTTCATCCTTCTCGTACGGCGACGGAGGACGGCGCAGCTGTGACGACCCCACGTGTCCGAAGCACCCGAACCGCCCGCGACCGGAGCGTCCCGGTACTCCCCGCGCGCCGTGTCCGGGCCGTCCGCACCGTCGGCGGCCTGTCCGTCCGGCTCGACATCCGCATGGTCACCGTGGTCGCCTCGCTGCTGGTGGCCGCGGCCGCGGCGAGCGTGGTGCTCGTCGGCACCGGCGACTTCCCGATCCCGGCCGACGACGTGCTCAAGACCCTGGCCGGCGACGGCAGCCCCGGCCAGGAGTTCATCGTCAACGAACTGCGACTGCCGCGCGTCCTCGTCGGGCTGCTGGTGGGGGCCTCGCTCGGGCTGGCCGGAGCGCTCTTCCAGTCGATCTCCCGCAACCCGCTGGGCAGCCCCGACGTGCTCGGGCTCGGACAGGGGGCCACGGCCGGCGCGCTCATCATGATCGTCCTGTTCTCGGGCAGCGCGACCGAGGTCGCCCTCGGAGCGCTCGTCGGGGGACTGCTGACGGGGCTGGCCATCTATCTGCTCGCGTGGAAGCGGGGCGTGCACGGCTATCGACTCGTCCTGGTCGGCATCGGTGTCTCCGCGGTCGTCACGGCGGTCAACGGCTATCTCCTCACCAAGGCCGACCTCGTCGACGCGGCCCGCGCCGTCGTCTGGATGACCGGCTCCCTCAACGGCCGGGACTGGGCCCAGGTGTGGCCGCTGCTCATCATGTGCGCGGTCCTCGTCCCCCTCGTCCTCGGCAACGCGCGCGGGCTGCGGATGATGGAGATGGGCGACGACGTGTCGTACGCCCTTGGAGTGAGCGTCGAGCGGACGCGGCTGCTGCTGATGGTGGCCGCCGTGCTGCTCACCGCGGGTGCCACCGCCGCCGCGGGCCCGGTCGGTTTCGTGGCGCTCACCGCGCCGCAGCTCGCCCGGCGGCTCACCCGGTCGCCCGGACCGAACCTGATGGCCTCGATGTGCATGGGCGCGACCCTGCTCATCGTCGCGGACTGGGCCTCGCAGCGCGCCTTCGGCGCCGACCAACTGCCCGTCGGCGTCGTGACCGGCGTCCTCGGCGGCCTCTACCTGCTGTGGCTGCTGGTCACCGAACGCAAGGCGGGCCGGATATGAGCGGCCCGGCGAAGGCCACCCCCGTGACCGCGGACGAGAACACCCCAAGGAGCACTGTGAACCGCCTGTCCGCCGCCGACGTCACCCTCGCCTACGACCAGCGTGTCATCGCGGAGAAACTGTCGGTGGAGATTCCCGACCGGTCCTTCACGGTGATCGTCGGCCCGAACGCCTGTGGCAAGTCCACCCTGCTGCGCGCCCTGTCGCGCATGCTGAAGCCCTCGGCCGGGCGGGTCCTGCTCGACGGACAGGCGATCCAGTCGATGCCCGCGAAAAAGGTGGCGCGCACCCTCGGGCTGCTGCCGCAGTCGTCGATCGCGCCGGACGGGATCACGGTCGGCGACCTCGTCGGCCGGGGCCGCTACCCCCACCAGGGCCTGCTGCGGCAGTGGTCCGCGGAGGACGAGCGGGTGGTGCAGGAGTCGATGGCCTCGACCGGGGTCGCCGAACTCGCCGATCGCTATGTCGACGAATTGTCCGGCGGCCAGCGTCAGCGTGTGTGGATCGCGATGGCGCTCGCACAGCAGACCCCGCTGCTCCTGCTGGACGAGCCGACGACCTACCTCGACATCCAGCACCAGATCGACGTCCTCGACCTGTGCGCCGAGCTGCACGAGACGCGGGGCCGCACCCTGGTCGCCGTCCTGCACGACCTCAACCACGCGGCCCGCTACGCCACCCACCTGATCGCGCTGCGCGACGGCCAGGTCGTCGCCGAGGGCGCCCCGAACGACATCGTCACGGCCGAACTGGTCGAGGAGGTCTTCGGGCTGCGCTGCCAGGTCATCGACGACCCGGAGACCGGGACGCCCCTCGTGGTGCCCGCCGCCCGCAAGGCCAGGGTCCGCGCCGCCGTGGCCGCTACAGAAGCGTCCTGAGCCGGAGCAGGTCGCGCAGGCCCGCCTCCAGCTTCACCCGGCCCGAGCCCCAGGCCTTGGCGAAGTTCAGCTTGCCGTTCACCATCGACACCAGGTCGTCGCCCTTCATCGTCAGGCGGATCTGGGCCCGCTCGGGGGGCGGGCCCTGGAGTGTGTCCAGCACCTCGATACGGCCGCCCCTGAGGCGGCCGACGAAGGTGATGTCCAGGTCGGTGATACGGCAGCTCAGCGAGCGGTCCAGGGCCGCCGCGGCCCGTACGTCCCCGTCGGCACCCGCCATGTTGTCCGAAAGCTTGTCGAGTGCGGTGCGGCACTCCTCAGTCGTCGCCATCGTGATCGACGGTACCGCAGCCCTTCGCGGTAGCGTCGGGGCATGAACGACTCAGTCCCCGAGGGCGAGCTCCCCGAGGCCGTCACCGCGCGGGAGCCCGGCCCGGCCGCCGAGGCCGGACCGGAACCCGCCTACGACCCCGCCGCACCGGCCCCGCTGAACGTGCCGCGCGTCCCGACGGGCCACGCCGACGTCGACGCCCGGCTCGACCGGCTGGCCGACGCCGACCACCTCGCCACGGACGGACACCTCGAGGTGTACGAGGATGTGCACCGGGGGCTGCGCGACGAGCTCACCGCGCTCGACGTCCGCCCGGGCGCTCCGGCTCCCGGCGGCCGCCCGGCCGCCGCCCCGCAATGAGATCCTTCGGGACACCCGGAGAACGTTCCGGATACCCGAGGAACCTTCGGGACATCCGGAGAATCTTCCGGGCACCCTGTCCATCGCCGTACGACCGCAGGAGCTGAACCGAACGTGGCAGGAGTGGCACGCCGCCGCCTCGACGCCGAGCTCGTCCGCAGGAAGCTCGCCCGCTCGCGCGAGCACGCCGGACAGCTCATCGCCGCGGGCCGGGTCAGCGTGGGCAAGACCCTCGCGACCAAGCCCGCCACGCAGGTCGAGACCGCCGCGGCGATCGTGGTCAGCAAGGACGACAGCGACCCCGACTACGTCTCGCGCGGTGGACACAAGCTCGCCGGCGCGCTCGCCGTCTTCGGGCCGCAGGGACTGAAGGTCGAGGGACGGCGGGCGCTGGACGCCGGCGCGTCCACCGGAGGCTTCACCGACGTACTGCTGCGCGCGGGCGCCGCCCATGTCGTCGCCGTGGACGTCGGTTACGGCCAACTTGCGTGGTCTCTCCAGAGCGATGAACGCGTCACCGTCAAGGACCGTACGAACGTACGCGAGTTGACGTTGGAGGCGATCGATGGGGAGCCCGTGGACCTTGTTGTCGGGGATCTGTCCTTCATCCCGCTCGGACTGGTGCTGCCCGCCCTCGCGCGGTGCACGGCGCCGGATGCCGACCTGGTGATGATGGTCAAGCCGCAGTTCGAGGTGGGGAAGGACCGGCTGGGCAGCGGCGGTGTCGTGCGCAGCCCGGAGCTGCGCGCCGAGACCGTGCGCGGCGTGGCGGGGCGAGCCCGTGAGCTGGGGCTCGGAGTGAAGGGCGTGACAGCGAGCCCGTTGCCCGGACCGTCGGGCAACGTCGAGTACTTTCTGTGGCTGCGGGCCGGGGCACCCGACCTCGACCCGGCCGACGTTGACCGTGCAGTGGCGGAGGGGCCGCGTTGACACAGACCCGAGCTCGTACTGTTTTCCTGCTGGCCCACACCGGGCGGCCGGCAGCCATCCGAAGCGCCGAGCTGGTCGTCCAGGGGCTGCTGCGCTCCGGGATCGGCGTGCGGGTCCTCGCGGCCGAGGCGGCCGATCTGCCGCTGCCCCACGAGGTGGAGCTGGTCCAGGAGGCCACTCCGCAGTGCCTCGACGGCTGCGAGCTGCTCATCGTTCTGGGCGGTGACGGAACGCTGCTGCGCGGCGCCGAGTTCGCCCGCGCCTCCGGGGTGCCGATGCTCGGCGTGAACCTCGGGCGCGTCGGCTTCCTCGCCGAGGCCGAGCGCGACGATCTGGACAAGGTCGTCGACCGGGTCGTCACCAAGGCCTACGAGGTCGAGGAACGCATGACGGTCGACGTCGTCGTGCACCGCAACGGCGACATCGTGCACACCGACTGGGCGCTGAACGAGGCGGCCGTGCAGAAGGTGTCCGCCGAGAAGCTCCTCGAAGTGGTGCTGGAGATCGACGGGCGGCCCGTCACCGGGTTCGGCTGCGACGGGATCGTCTGCGCGACCCCGACCGGGTCGACGGCGTACGCCTTCTCGGCGGGCGGCCCCGTGGTCTGGCCCGAGGTCGAGGCGCTGCTGATGGTGCCGATCAGCGCGCACGCCCTGTTCGCCAAGCCGCTGGTGACCTCGCCGGACTCCGTGCTCGCCGTGGAGGTGCTGCCGCACGTCCCGCCGGGTGTGCTGTGGTGCGACGGGCGGCGGACCGTGGAGCTGCCGCCGGGCGCGCGGGTCGAGGTGCGCCGCGGGGCCGTGCCCGTGCGGCTGGCCCGGCTGCATCATGCCTCCTTCACCGACCGGCTCGTCGCCAAGTTCGCGCTGCCGGTCTCCGGATGGCGCGGGGCACCGCACTAGGACAGGTCCCGGGGACACGCCCGGCACCCGGGTTTCCCCCGGGTGCCGGGCCGCCTCCGCACGGTCCGTCGGCGAACGAGATCACCCCCGTCAGGTAACGCTCGGTTCTCTTTGCGGGGGGCGGCGTCGCACGGTGCCGGGAAAACCTCGTATGGTCGGGGGCGTGTTGGAGGAGATGCGGATACGGTCGCTCGGAGTCATCGACGACGCGGTCGTCGAGCTGTCACCCGGCTTCACCGCCGTGACCGGTGAGACCGGTGCGGGCAAGACGATGGTGGTCACCAGCCTCGGGCTGCTGCTGGGAGGGCGGGCCGACCCGGCCCTCGTGCGGATCGGCGCCAAGAGCGCGGTCGTGGAGGGGCGGATCAGCGTACCCGCGGGCGGGACGGCCGTCGTACGGGCCGAGGAGGCGGGCGCCGAGCTGGACGACGGTGTGCTGCTGATCAGCCGTACCGTTTCGGCCGAGGGGCGTTCACGCGCGCATCTCGGCGGGCGCTCGGTGCCGGTGGGCGTGCTCGCCGAGCTCGCCGACGAACTCGTCGCGGTGCACGGCCAGACCGACCAGCAGGGGCTGCTCAAGCAGTCCCGGCAGCGGCAGGCCCTCGACCGGTACGCGGGTGACGCGGTCGCCGTACCGCTCGCCAAGTACGTGGGCGCCTACCGCCGGCTGCGGGCCGTCTCGGTCGAGCTGGACGAGATCACGACGCGCGCCCGGGAGCGGGCCCAGGAAGCCGACCTGCTGCGCTTCGGACTCGACGAGATCGCGGCCGTCGAGCCGCGCGCGGGCGAGGACGCGGAGCTGGCGGCGGAGGCCGAGCGGCTCGGTCACGCGGAGGCGCTGGCATCCGCCGCGACCGCCGCGCACGCCGCGCTGGCGGGCAACCCCGAGGACCCCGAGGGCATCGACGCGGCCACGCTCGTCGCGGGCGCCCACCGGGCACTGGAGGCCGTACGGTCGCACGACTCGGCCCTCGCCACGCTGTCCGGGCGGATCGGCGAGATCGCCATCCTGCTGGGCGACGTCGCGGGCGAACTCGCGGGCTACGCCGACGACCTGGACGCCGACCCGCTGCGGCTGGCGGCCGTCGAGGAGCGCAGGGCCGCGCTCACCCAGCTCACCCGCAAGTACGGCCAGGACATCGACGCCGTGATCGCCTGGGCCGAGCGGAGCGCCGAACGGCTCACCGAACTCGACGGCGACGACGACCGGATCGGCGAGCTGACCGCCGAGCGGGACGCGCTGCGCGGCGAACTGGGCGGCCTCGCCCAGGCCCTGACGGACGCCCGTACGGAGGCCGCCGAGCGGTTCGCCGCCGCCGTCACCGCCGAGCTGGCCTCGCTCGCCATGCCGCACGCGCGCGTGTCCTTCGAGATCCGGCAGACCGACGACCCGGAGGGCGTGGAGGTCGGCGGACGTCCGGTGGCCTACGGCCCGGCCGGCGTCGACGAGGTGGAACTGCTGCTCGCCCCGCATCCCGGGGCGCCGCCGCGGCCCATCGCCAAGGGCGCGTCCGGCGGTGAGCTCTCGCGTGTGATGCTCGCGGTCGAGGTCGTGTTCGCCGGGACCGACCCCGTGCCGACGTATCTCTTCGACGAGGTCGACGCGGGCGTCGGCGGCAAGGCCGCGGTCGAGATCGGGCGCCGGCTGGCGAAGCTCGCCAAGAGCGCGCAGGTCGTCGTCGTGACGCACCTGCCGCAGGTGGCCGCCTTCGCCGACCGGCAGCTCCTGGTCGAGAAGACCAACGACGGCTCGGTGACGCGGTCCGGTGTGAAGGTGCTGGAGGGCGAGGAGCGCATCCGCGAACTGTCCCGGATGCTCGCCGGGCAGGAGGACTCCGAGACGGCCCGGGCCCACGCGGAGGAGCTGCTGGCGGCGGCTCGCGCGGACGCCTAGCGGCAGACCCGCCCCTCTCTCGCCGGGGGGCGGTCCTGCCTCCCGGCCGGGTGGAGTCGCCCGGGCTCCGTGGCCGTCTCGCCTGCTCTCTTCGCCCCCTCCGCCCCTACCCTTCCCGTACCTGGGGCTCCGCCCCAGACCCCGCTCCTCAAACGCCGGAGGGGCTGAAATTTGCCCCGCACCCGAAGGCGGGCCAGAGGGGCTGAAACTCTCCGCACCCGAAAGGTGTGCCGGGGAGTGCGGGCTCTCGGGTGCGCCTCTCGGTGCGCGGGTGCACCTTGCCGGTGGTGCGGCGCGCGCGGGCGTCTTCGGTGCCGAGGTGACGCGTGATGCGCCCGGCGCCTTCCGGAGGCCGGGGTGACCCGCGGGGCCAGGGGGCTTATTCGGTCGTGTGGTTCGGTCCTCCCCGGAATGGACTATTCATCACTCGTGCGGGTGACCGTCGTCGCCGGGTTGCCTTGTCTGACGTGCCCTCGTCGTGATGGCGGTGCCGGAACGCCCGTGCGGCCTGGCATCCTTGGCGTAGTACGCGGTGCACGACGTGCGGTATCCCTTTCTCCGCACGGTCCTTCTGTACGTTTCTCGTGACCGTCCGACGCCGAACCAGGAGCCCCGGCCACGTGAGCCACGTGAGCAGCCACTCAGCGCACGGCCAGTCGCCGCTGCGCACCGTGCAGGTGCTCGGCGGCGGAAGTGCGGGCAGCAGCGCGCACGTACGGTCGCTGGCCGCGGGTCTGGTCGCCCGGGGGGTCCGGGTCACCGTCTGCGCCCCCGCCGAGGCGGACCGCGTGTACGGATTCACCGGCGTCGGCGCGCACCACGTGCCCGTGCCCCGCAGCAGCGACCCCGCCTCGGTGTCCGCGCTGCGGGCGGCCTGCGCGGACGCCGATCTGGTTCACGCGCACGGGATCCACGCGGCGCTGCGGGCGGTACTGGCGCTCAGCGGGCGCCGCGTTCCCCTCGTCGTCACCTGGCACACCCGCTCGGAGGCGGACGGGGCCCGGGCCCATGTCCTGCGGCTCGTCGAACGCCGGGTCGCCAGGGCCGCAGCCGTGGTGCTCGGGACCTCGTCCGACCTGGTGGACCGGGCGCGCAGGAGAGGCGCGCGCGACGCGCGGCTCGCCGCCGTCGCGTTCCCGGCGCCGCGCCTGCCCGTCGAGCCGGTGGAACCCGACCGGTTCCGGCACAAGGCGCGGGCCGAACTCGGGTCGACCGACCGCCCGTTGCTCATCGCGGTCGGCTCGCTCGACCGGCACCGCGGCTATCACACGCTCCTGGACGCCTCGCGCGCCTGGTGCCGCCTCGATCCCATGCCGCTGCTCGTGATCGCGGGGGAGGGGCCGCTGCGCGCGGTTCTCCAGCGCCGGATCGAGGACGAGGAACTGCCGGTCCGGCTCATCGGGCGCCGCGAGGATGTCGCGGAACTCCTGGCGGCCGCCGACGTCGTGCTGCTGCCCAGCAGATGGGAGTCGCGCTCGGTGCTGGCGCAGGAGGCCCTGCACGCGCGCGTCCCGCTCGTCGCCACGGCGGTCGGGGGCATCCCCGAGATGGTCGGTGACGCGGCCGAACTCGTCCCGTACGGCAACGCGAAAGCGCTCGCCGACGCCGTCGTACGCGTGCTCGCCGATCCCGCGCGTCAGGAGGCGCTGCGGGAGAAGGGCGCCCGGCAGGCCGCCACGTGGCCGACCGAGGACGAGACGGTCGCCCAAGTGCTCAGCGTCTACGACGAGTTCACCCGGTTCCGGCCGCCGGCCTGACCGGCGCCGAAGCGGCGGGCGGCCCTCAGGGAACGTGTCTGCGGGCCCGCAGCGCCAGGCTCAACGCCAGTACGGTCTGCGGGTCGTCCAGGTCCATGCCCAGCAACTCGCCGATCCTGGCGAGGCGGTTGTACAGGGTCTGCCGGTTCAGATGCAGTTCGCGGGCGGTCTCCGCCTTGCGGCCCGCGTGCGCCAAGTACGTCTGCAGGGTGGGCAGAAGAGGCGGTTTCGAGCGGACGTCGTGGTCGCGGAGCGGGCCGATCGCGCGCTCCACGAACGCGGCCAGGTCGGGATGCTCGCGCAGTCGCCACAGCAGCAGGTCGATGTCCAGCCGGCGGGCGTCGTACCAGGGCCGGTCCGACAGGCCCTGCGCGGCCGTCGCCGTCTCCGCCGCGTGCCGCAGGCCCGCCGACGCGGCCGCCCAGCCCCCGGCGACCCCGACGACCACCACCGGCGGCTGCGCCCCGGGCCGCTGCATGCCGGCCCGTTCCACCCCGGCGCGCAGCGCGGCCGCGACACGGTCCGCGACGGCCGCCCGCTCCGACTCCGAGCGTAGGCCGAGGAGCAGCGGGACCCGCCCCTCGACGGGACGGACGCCCAGCAGGACCGGGACGCCCACCGAGGCCAGCTCCTCCGCGACGGCGCGGGCCAGGACCGCCCAGCCGCCGCCGGGCGCGAGACCGTCGGCGAGCCGCATCACGACCGGCAGGAGCGGACCGGCGCCGGGCTTGAACCCGAGGACGCGGGCCTGCGCCGGCGCGTCCTCGGCCTCGATACGGCCCTCGGCGAGGTCGGTCAGGAAGTCGCCGCGCCCCCGCGCCGCCAGTTCCTCCTCCTGGCGGGCCTGCATCAGCACGACGGCCAGGATGCCGGCGGCCCGCTCCGCGGCGATCCGGTGCACCGGGGCGACCGGCGCGCCGACGGGCAGCAGCACCAGACGGGCCCGTACGGAGCCGGTGCCGGGGCCGCCGCCGGGCACGTCCACCAGGGTGGTCCCCGCGGGCGGCTCCTCCTTGTGCTGGCCGCGCAGCCCCTCCCAGACCTGGAGCGGATCGGCGCCCGTGGAGCCGGCCCCGGCGGCGTACAGGAGCTGTCCGTCGGCCGTCTCCAGGAAGACCGGGTTGCCGCTGAAGTCGGCGAGAATGCGCAGGACTTGGGGTACTCCGCCGCCGCCGAGCAGGGCCTCGGTGCAGCGCCGGTGCACTTCCTCGGCCTGCTGGAGCAGTGCGTAGTGGCCGTTGACGATCTCGGTGTGGATCTCCTCCGTGACCGTCACGAAGGGCACCTCGCGGTGCAACTGCACCAGCGGCAGGCCGGTGGAGCGCGCCGTCTCCACGAGCGCGGCGGGCAGCCGGGTGAAGCGCGGGCCGAGTTCCACGACGAGCGCCGCGATCCCGCGCTCGGCGAGCGTGCGGACGAACGCGCGCTGGTCGGCGGGGCGGGTGCCGAGACCGTAGCCCGTGGTCAGCAGCAGTTCGCCGCCCTTGAGCAGCGAGGCGATGTTCGGGACCTCGCCCGCGTGCACCCAGCGCACAGTCCGGTGCAGCCGGTCGGCCCCCGCGATGATCTCCGGCAGCCCGCTCCGCAGTCCGGGCAGCTCGAGGGCCCGCTGCACGGTGATTCCGGCGCCCTGGGTGTCGTAACGGCTGTCCATGGAGCGGACGCTACCCGCGGACGGCTTCCGGAGGCATCTCCGGGCCGTGACGGACGACGGCCGGAGCCGCCGCGGGCGGTGTCCGAGGTGGGTACCGGGGTCAGGCGGCGGCCGGTACCGGGGCGATGTTGTGGTTGAAGCGGAAGACGTTGTCCGGGTCGTACTCGGCCTTCACCGCGGCCAGCCGCCGGAGGTTGTCCTCACCGAGGCCGGCCGTGACGCGGTCCGTGCCCTCGTCCCCGATGAAGTTCAGGTAGACCGCGCCGGTGCTCCACGGCCGGACGTCCTCGCGGACCTTCCTGACCCAGTCGACGCACCGCTCGTCGTCGGCCGGGTCCTCCCAGATCCCGAAGGGGTGCACGGCCCACGGCGCGTCGCGGTAGGGGACCGGGAACCGGGACGGTCCGGCGGCGATGGCGCCGCCCTGCGGGAACAGCACGTGCTGGGTGCCGGTGGGGACGGGCATGGCCTCGCCGAGGGCGCAGAAGACGTCCACGAAGTCGTCGGGCGCGCCGGTGACGTATTCCGCCGACCAGTAGTTCCGCATGCCGGGCGGGTCGTCGAGCATGGAATTGAAGTCGGGGTAGGGCAGGGCGGTGACGATCTCGACCTCGTGCGGCAGTGCCAGCAGCGGCTGCGCGACCTTGCGCATGTCCCCCTCGCCGCCCGCGTACGCCACGAGGGCGGCGCACAGCCGCTTGCCGACCAGATGCTCGGGCATGAACTCCTCGGGCGGGGCGGTCAGGTAGAGGACGCCGCCGCTCGCCTCCGGCGGCCCGTTCTCGATGATCTCGCGGTAGACGCGTACGACGTCGGGGCCGGCCTCCGGCTGGAACATCACCAGGGCGATCGAGAACTCGGGCAGCGGGTGCAGCTTGAGGGTGAGCGCGGTGGCGACCCCGAAGTTCCCGCCGCCGCCGTGCAGCGCCCAGAACAGCTCCGGGTTCTCCTGGTCGGTGGCGCGTACCGGCGAGCCGTCGGCGGTCACCAGCTCGACGCCGAGCAGGTTGTCGACGGCGAGGCCGAAGGAGCGGTCCAGCCAGCCGCTGCCGCCGCCGAGGACGAAGCCGCCGACGCCGGTCGTCGAGACACGGCCGCCGGTGGTCGCGAGGCCGTACGGCTGGGTGGCCCGGTCGAGATGGCTCATCAGGGCTCCGCCCTCGACCCGGACCGTCTCGGACCCGGGGTGGACGGTGACCGCGTGCATGCGGCTGAGATCGACGACGAGACCGCCGTCGTTGAGCGACATGCCCGAGACGCTGTGACCGCCCCCGCGTACGGCGATCGGCAGATCCAGCTCCCGCGCGAAGCGCACCGCGCGTGTCACGTCGGCCTCGCCCTCGCATCGCGCGATCACGGCGGGCCGCCGGTCGATCATCGCGTTGAAGATCGACCGGGCCTCGTCGTACCCGGGATCGTCAGGGGTGACCACTTCACCGGAGAGACCCGCGCGGAGTGCGGCCAGTGCCGCGCCGGCCTTCGAAAGGGGAGCCATGGAAGCCGCCCCCTTCCATGAGGGGACAGGACTTCTACCAGGCTAGGCGGGCGCGGCGCATCGGGCGCGTCGGGGAGGCCCCCGGCGCGCCCGGCGTGGTGCGGTTCAGCCGCCGTACGCCCCGCTCGCCGTCAGCCGCAGGGCCGTGTCGATGAGGGGGACGTGGCTGAAGGCCTGCGGGAAGTTCCCGACCTGGCGCTGGAGGCGCGAGTCCCACTCCTCGGCCAGCAGGCCGAGGTCGTTGCGCAGGGCCAGCAGGCGCTCGAAGAGCTTGCGGGCCTCGTCCACCCGGCCGATCATCGCGAGGTCGTCGGCCATCCAGAACGAGCAGGCGAGGAAGGCGCCCTCGTCGCCCTCCAGGCCGTCCACGCCCGCGTGTTCGCCGGAGGTCGGGTAGCGCAGGATGAAACCGTCGGAGGTGGACAGCTCGCGCTGGATCGCCTCGATGGTGCCGATCACCCGCTTGTCGTCCGGCGGCAGGAAGCCCATCTGCGGGATGAGCAGCAGCGAGGCGTCGAGCTCCTTGGAGCCGTAGGACTGCGTGAAGGTGTTCCGTTCCTGGTCGTAGCCCTTCTCGCACACGTCCCGGTGGATGTCGTCGCGCAGTTCGCGCCATTTCTCCAGGGGGCCGTGCGCGTCCCCGGACTCGATGAGCTTGATGGTGCGGTCGACGGCGACCCAGGCCATCACCTTGGAGTGCACGAAGTGCCGCCGCGGGCCCCGGACTTCCCAGATGCCCTCGTCCGGCTGGTCCCAGTGGGTCTCCAGGTAGCGGATCAGCTTCAACTGGAGGAGCGAGGCGTAGTCGTTGCGGGACAGGCCCGTCATGTGGGCCAGGTGCAGGGCCTCGGTGACCTCGCCGTAGACGTCGAGCTGGAGCTGGTGCGCGGCGCCGTTGCCGACCCGGACCGGCGCCGAATTCTCGTACCCGGGAAGCCAGTCGAGCTCGGCCTCGCCCAACTCCCGTTCGCCGGCGATGCCGTACATGATCTGGAGGTTCTCCGGGTCGCCGGCGACCGCGCGCAGCAGCCACTCGCGCCAGGCGCGGGCCTCCTCGCGGTAGCCGGTGCGCAGCAGCGAGGAGAGGGTGATGGCCGCGTCGCGCAGCCAGGTGTAGCGGTAGTCCCAGTTGCGTACGCCACCGATCTCCTCCGGGAGGGAGGTGGTGGGCGCGGCGACGATGCCGCCCGTGGGCGCGTACGTGAGGGCCTTCAGCGTGATCAGGGAGCGGACGACGGCCTCGCGGTAGGGGCCGTGGTACGTGCACTGGTCGACCCAGTCGCGCCAGAAGTCCTCGGTCGCCTCCAGTGACTGCTCCGGCTCGGGCAGCGGCGGGGGCTCCTTGTGCGAGGGCTCCCACGACACGGTGAAGGTGATGCGCTCGCCCGGCGCCACGGTGAAGTCGGCGTAGGTGGTCAGGTCCTTGCCGTACGTCTGACAGTCCGTGTCGAACCAGACCGAGTCGGGTCCGGCGACCGCGACCGTGCGCCCCTCGTGCCGGCGCACCCAGGGCACGACGCGGCCGTAGGAGAACCGCATGCGCAGCGCGGAGCGCATCGGCACCCGGCCGCTGACGCCCTCGACGATCCGGATGAGCTGGGGCGCGCCGTCACGCGGCGGCATGAAATCGGTCACCCGGACCGTGCCCCGCGGTGTGTCCCACTCGGACTCGAGGATCAGTGAGTCGCCGCGGTACCGGCGGCGCGAGGCCGCGGGCGGCGGCGCGTCGGCGGCGTGCGCGGGACCGAGCCGCCAGAAGCCGTGATCCTCCGTGCCGAGCAGTCCCGCGAAGATGGCATGGGAGTCGAAGCGGGGCAGGCACAGCCAGTCGACTGTGCCGTCCCGGCAGACCAGCGCGGCTGTCTGCATGTCTCCGATGAGTGCGTAGTCCTCGATGCGCCCGGCCACGTGCATCTCCAGTCGAACGGCCACGGCGCCCCTGCGCGGGGCGGTCGCTCTTGCGGTCAAAGGGAACGTAGGTACTGCAAAACAGTAGGCAATGGGAGTCGGTAACTGCGGAACGTCGATGATGGGGGACGTCCGCCGTGCGTCGCTGCGAAACGCCGGTTGTCGGTGCGATGGGCGATGCGATTGTCGTTTCGAAACGAACTGACAGGCCCTCTTTGTTCCGGTTACGTGCGGGATGGTGCCGTGTGCCGGAGGTGCTCGGCAGCGAGTGTCCGAGCAGGATACGACGCACGTGGAACATCCGCGTGCCGCTCCGGACAACCTGGCTGCGCCGATCGAGTGAGCGGTGTGTGAGGTGTGTGCCCGGCCGGGTGTCCGGGCGTGCCCGACCGGGTGTCCGGGCGTGCGCGGAGCGTGGCCGGAAGCGGCCTCGTCCGGTCGCTGATACCCTGGTAGCCCGTGGACCGGTGGGCAAGAAACCCCCGAACCGCAGCGACGGCAACCCCCGGAAATCTCCGGGCCCCACGCCGGCACGCACCCCAGACCGACCACGGGAGCCCCCTCTTGGCCATGCCGCCCAG
Source organism: Streptomyces sp. NPDC005070 (assembly GCF_053600395.1). Classification (NCBI taxonomy): domain Bacteria; kingdom Bacillati; phylum Actinomycetota; class Actinomycetes; order Kitasatosporales; family Streptomycetaceae; genus Streptomyces; species Streptomyces sp. NPDC005070. The sequence goes on from NZ_JBSFZS010000066.1 coordinate 20,300, forward strand.
TGCTTTTCGAAACAGCACAGCCACGACGACCAAGCACATCTTCGTCACCGGGGGTGTCGCTTCGTCCCTCGGCAAGGGACTGACCGCCTCCAGCCTGGGCGCGCTGCTCAAGGCGCGGGGTCTGCGCGTCACCATGCAGAAGCTCGACCCGTACCTGAACGTCGACCCGGGCACCATGAACCCGTTCCAGCACGGCGAGGTGTTCGTCACCAACGACGGCGCCGAGACGGACCTGGACATCGGGCACTACGAGCGCTTCCTCGACGTGGACCTGGACGGCTCGGCCAACGTGACCACCGGTCAGGTGTACTCCACCGTCATCGCCAAGGAACGGCGCGGCGAGTACCTGGGTGACACCGTGCAGGTCATCCCGCACATCACCAACGAGATCAAGCACCGCATCCGCCGCATGGCGGCCGACGACGTCGACGTCGTCATCACCGAGGTCGGCGGCACGGTCGGCGACATCGAGTCGCTGCCCTTCCTGGAGACGGTCCGCCAGGTCCGTCACGAGGTCGGCCGCGACAACGTGTTCGTCGTGCACATCTCGCTCCTGCCCTACATCGGCCCGTCCGGCGAGCTGAAGACCAAGCCGACGCAGCATTCGGTCGCGGCGCTGCGCAACATCGGTATCCAGCCGGACGCGATCGTGCTGCGGGCCGACCGCGAGGTCCCCACCGCCATCAAGCGCAAGATCTCGCTGATGTGCGACGTGGACGAGGCCGCCGTGGTCGCGGCGATCGACGCCCCGTCGATCTACGACATCCCGAAGGTCCTGCACACCGAGGGCCTGGACGCCTACGTCGTCCGCAAGCTGGACCTGCCGTTCCGTGACGTGGACTGGGCGACCTGGGACGACCTGCTCGACCGCGTCCACAACCCGGTCCACGAGATCACCATGGCGCTCGTCGGCAAGTACATCGACCTGCCCGACGCCTACCTCTCGGTCACCGAGGCGTTGCGCGCCGGCGGTTTCGCCAACAAGGCCCGCGTGAAGATCAAGTGGGTCACCTCGGACGACTGCAAGACCTCCGCGGGCGCGGCCAAGCAGCTCGGCGACGTCGACGCGATCTGCATCCCCGGCGGCTTCGGCGACCGCGGTGTGTCCGGCAAGGTCGGCGCGATCCAGTACGCCCGCGAGAACCGCATCCCGCTGCTGGGCCTGTGCCTGGGCCTGCAGTGCATCGTGATCGAGGCCGCGCGGAACCTGGCCGACATCCCCGACGCCAACTCCACCGAGTTCGACTCCGGCACCGGCCACCCGGTCATCTCCACGATGGCCGAGCAGCTCGACATCGTGGCGGGCGAGGGCGACATGGGCGGCACGATGCGCCTGGGCATGTACCCGGCCAAGCTCGCCGAGGGCTCGATCGTGCGCGAGGTGTACGACGGCAAGGAGTACGTCGAGGAGCGCCACCGTCACCGCTACGAGGTGAACAACGCCTACCGCGCCGAGCTGGAGAAGAAGGCCGGTCTGCAGTTCTCCGGCACCTCCCCGGACGGCAAGCTCGTCGAGTACGTCGAGTACCCGCGCGACGTCCACCCGTACCTGGTCGCGACGCAGGCGCACCCCGAGCTGCGCTCCCGCCCGACCCGGCCGCACCCGCTCTTCGCGGGCCTGGTCAAGGCCGCGGTGGCGCGCAAGACGGGCGAGTAACACCAGGGTTGTACGGTGACCGGGGTGCGGGTCCGCGGGTGTTCCCGCCGGGCGCGCGCCCCGGTTCCGTCACCGGACCGGCTTCTGTTTGCGTGCGTGGGAGGACAGGCCATGACGATCAAGGACACCCCCGAGGAGTGGGAGGTCCGGGCGACCGAGACCCCCTTCAAGGGCAACAAGACCTCGGTGCGCACCGACGACGTGGTCATGCCCGACGGATCCGTCGTCCGCCGCGACTACCAGGTCCACCCGGGCTCCGTGGCCGTGCTCGCCCTGGACGAGCAGGACCGTGTCCTGGTCCTGCGCCAGTACCGCCACCCCGTGCGCCACAAGCTGTGGGAGATCCCGGCGGGCCTGCTCGACATCCCCGGCGAGAACCCGCTGCACGCCGCCCGGCGCGAGCTCTACGAGGAGGCGCACGTCAAGGCGGAGACCTGGCGGGTGCTGACCGACGTCTACACCACCCCCGGCGGCTGCGACGAGGCCATCCGCATCTTCCTGGCCACCGGCCTCTCCCAGGCGGAGGGCGAGCGGTTCGAGGTCGAGGACGAGGAGGCCGACATGGAGCTGGCCCGCGTCCCCCTCGGTGAACTCGTCGGCGGTGTGCTCGCGGGCGACCTGCACAACAACTGCCTGGTCGTGGGCGTTCTCTCGCTTCTCGCCGCACGGCAGGGCGACGGACTCGACGCCCTGCGCCCGGCCGATGCGCCCTGGCCCGCCCGCCCCTTCGAGGCCTGACGCCCGCCTCCGGGGAGGCGCGCGCCGACCCGGAACCCGCCTCGGACGGGCCGGGTACGTCCGTCCGAGGAGTCCGGCCGTGCCCGCCCGAGGAGTCCGGCTACGCCCGTTCGGGGAGCCGGGTACGCCCATCCGGGGATGCCGGTCCTACGATCGCCTGATCCGATCGGGGGACGCCGCCGCCGCGCTCCGCCCGGATCGTCGCAGAGCGTGAACTAGGCTCTGGAAAACGCCCGTACCGGAGTCCCGGCGGGCTTGCGCGTGCAGTGGAACGGGAGCGTGGCCCGTGGCGGATCAGGTGGTGGACGACGGCGGCACCAAGGTGTCGTCCCACGGGCAGCCCCCGGCTGCCGGGTCCCCTCCTACGGAGAGTCAGTTCCTGGGCCGTACAAGAGAGTTGAAGGAACTCCGGGCGGACATCGAGCGTGCGGGCCTCGACACCATCGCCGGCCGCAAGGCCCCGCGGGCACGGGTGCTCCTCATCGCCGGCAAGCCCGGCTCCGGCCGCAGCGCGCTCGCCGGCCGGCTCGCCGAGCAGGTCGCCGAGAGTTACCCCGACGGCCTCCTGCGCGCCCGGCTCACCGAACCCGACGGCACACCGGTGCCCACCGAGGCCACCGCGCGCGAACTGCTCACCGCCCTCGGCCTGACAGCACCCCCCGGAGCCGGCGCCGACGACCTCGGAGAGCTGCTGCGCGAGGCCCTCGCGATCCGCCGGGCGGTGCTCCTGCTCGACGACGCGGCCGACGCCGAGCAGGTCGACGCGCTGCTGCCCGACTCCCCTGACTGCCTGGTCGTCGCCGTCTCCGGCGGGCCGCTGACCGGCATCGCGGACGTCCGCCCCTGCACCCTGGGCGGCCTGGACACCAAGTCCGCCCTCGAACTCCTCGGCCACTTCACCGGCTCGGTGCGCATCACCGTCGACCCGCTCGCCGCCGAAGGGCTGGTCGAACTGTGCGCGGGTCAGCCGACCGCCCTGGTGCTGGCCGGCGGCTGGCTCGCCGCGCGTCCCGCCTCCGCCGTCGCCGACCTCGCCAAGCACCTGCGCACCGAGGGCGAGGACGGCACACCGCTGGAACGCGTCCTCCGGCTCTCGTACACCTCCCTGCCGGGCACCGCCGCGCGGATACTGCGACTGCTGTCGCTCGCCCCCGCGGGCCTCGTCGACCCGCACACCGCCTCCGCGCTGGCCGGCTGCTCGGTCCAGGCGGCGCACACCGCGCTGGACGAGTTCGTCGGCCTCGGCCTGGTGCGGGCGATCCCCTCGCCGCTGCCGCAGTACGAGGTCCCCGGCTGCCTCCATCGCCTGCTCCGCGCGCTCGTCGACACCCATGACCGGCCCGCCGAGGTGCAGCTCGCCCGCGCCCGGATGCTGGAGCGGACCGTACGGCTCCTGGTGTCCTGCCGCGCCATCACCGAGACCGACAGCTCGCCCGCCCGGGAGAAGCTCGCCGGCATGCCGCGCGCCCTGCGGTTCGCCAGTCCGAGGGCGGCCGAGGACTGGCTGCGCGTGCGCCGGCCGGCACTGCTCGCCTCGGCCCGGCTCGCGGTCGCCGACGGGGAACTGGACACCCTCGCCCGGCGCCTGATGGCCGCCCTGGTGCGGGCGATGGCGGCTCATTTCGGCACCCGGGCCGCGGCGCCGGATCTGTACGGCGTCCACCGGCTCGTCCTGGACGTCGCCGAACGCCGGAACCTGCCCCGCGAGAAGGCGGCGGCGCTGCTCAATCTCGCCGACCTGGACGCGCAGACCGGCCGGAAGGCCGACGCCCTCGCCCGCTACCGTGCCGCGCTCGACGCCGGACGCGAGGCGAACGACCCGTACGCGACCGGCCGCGCGATGGAATCCGTAGGCGGTGCCCACCAGGAACTCGAGGACCACGACCGGGCCGCCGACTGGTACGGCAGGGCGCTCGCCCAGCGGCTCGCGCGGGACGAGCGCGTGGACGCCGCCCGGCTGTACGGGCGCATCGCCACCGCGCACACCTACGCGGGCCGTTACGGCGAGGCTCAGGTCAACTGGCGCGCCGCGGTCGCCTGGCACCGCAAGAACGGTGATGTCGCCTCCCAGGCAAGGGCGTTGAGCGAGATGGCCCGGGTCCAGGAGTACGCCGGACGGCCCGAGGAGTCGCTGCGCACCTGCCAGGAGGCCGTGGAGTGGGCGCGCCGCGCGGACGACGTGCGCCTGCAGGCCGCGCTCCAGGTCAGGCTGGCCGACACCCTGGACCGGCTCGGCGACCCGGCGGCCGCCCGGCTGCACCGAGCGGCGGCCGAGCGCATGCTGGGAGAGGAGCTCCCGGACAGCACATCCGGCTCGGAATGCGACGGTAATGCCTACGAAATCCGCAGTGCATCCGCTGAAGATTGATGCATTGAAAGGCTAGACAGAGGGAATCCCTTCATTAGACTGGCTCCGCCGCGTTCTTCCGTGGTGTCTCCCGGTGTGCTCCCGTACGTCGGGTATGACATGCATTGCCTGGCTTGCATCGCCTCGGCATGCATCCCCCAGAGCCCTCTGAGTCAAGGACCGTGATCGACGTGAAGGTCGGCATCCCCCGCGAGGTCAAGAACAACGAGTTCCGGGTGGCCATCACCCCCGCCGGTGTGCACGAGCTCGTGCGCCACGGCCACCAGGTCTTCGTCGAGCAGAGCGCCGGTGTCGGCTCCTCGATCACGGACGAGGAGTACGTCTCCGCCGGGGCGCAGATCCTGCCCACCGCCGACGAGGTCTGGGCCACCGCCGACCTGCTGCTGAAGGTCAAGGAGCCCATCGCGGAGGAGTACCACCGCCTCCGCAAGGACCAGACGCTCTTCACCTACCTGCACCTGGCCGCTTCCAGGGAGTGCACGGACGCGCTCCTGGAGTCCGGCACCACGGCGATCGCCTACGAGACCGTCGAGCTGCCCAGCCGCGCCCTGCCGCTGCTCGCCCCGATGTCCGAGGTCGCGGGCCGCCTCGCCCCGCAGGTCGGCGCCTACCACCTGATGCGCGCCAACGGCGGCCGCGGTGTTCTGCCCGGCGGTGTCCCGGGCGTGCTGCCGGCCAAGGCCGTCGTGATCGGCGGCGGTGTCTCCGGCTGGAACGCCGCGCAGATCGCCATCGGCATGGGCTTCGAGGTGACGCTGCTCGACCGCGACATCAACAAGCTGCGCGAGGCCGACAAGATCTTCGGCACGAAGGTCAAGGCCGTCATGTCCAACTCCTTCGAGCTGGAGAAGGCCTGCCTCGAGGCCGACCTCGTGATCGGTGCCGTGCTGATCCCCGGCGCCAAGGCGCCGAAGCTGGTCACCAACGAGCTCGTCTCCCGGATGAAGCCGGGCAGTGTCCTGGTCGACATCGCGATCGACCAGGGCGGCTGCTTCGAGGACTCGCGCCCCACCACGCACGCCGAGCCGACCTTCCCGGTCCACAACTCGGTCTTCTACTGCGTCGCCAACATGCCCGGCGCGGTCCCCAACACCTCGACGTACGCGCTGACCAACGCCACGCTGCCGTACATCGTCGAGCTCGCCGACCGGGGCTGGACCGAGGCGCTGCGCCGTGACAACGCGCTGGCCAAGGGTCTCAACACCCACGACGGCAAGGTTGTTTACCGCGAGGTCGCCGAGGCGCACGGGCTGGAGCACGTGGCACTGGAGAGCCTGCTCGGCTGAGTTTGCCGATGGCTCCATTAGTCGACATTTTCGGTCGACTTGGCGTCGACAAAAGGCGATACGTCAACTCGGTCGTCAACACCGCTCACCCGGCCGGACCTTGCACGACAAGGTCCGGCCGGGTGTGTGTCGGCTCACTTTGCGACACTCGTTCAACTCGGCACGAACGTAACTCTTCAACCGATTCACACACCGGTGAAACCTGCCGTGCGACGGCCTTACGCCCTTGACAGAGGGGTGTTCGGTTGCCGACACATCGGGTCGGGTCCGGCGGATTGTGTTGCTGCGGAGCGGTGACACGCCATAGAGTCGCCAATCGTCGGCATGGTGCCACGCTGACCTATCGAGAAGTTCCCTGGTCACCAAGGAGGTAAGACGACTTGTGAATGAGTCGACATTTACTCCCGGGGGTGGTCAACCAGGAATGCCGGCGCGGGGCCAGAGCCCCACGGGGCTCGAGGCTGTCGGCTCCGTCGCTGTCCGCACCTTCGCAGCCCACCAGAGTCCCCGGATGACCCGGACAGCACACCCGAGCATGGATGGCCATCACGTGAACGCCATGGCCGGCAACGGAAGTGGCGAGAACCACACCCACTTCGCCGACTACGACGAACTGCCCGAGGGGCACTTCTACGACCCCGACGCCGAGTACGAGCCCGATCCGGAGTACGCGGCGACGCTCGCGCCCGACGCGGCCCGTCAGCGCCGTGAGCGCATCGGCCCGACAGGGCGCCCGCTGCCCTACTTCCCGATCCCGGGTCCGCTGACCAGTCACGGCCCCGCGACGATCATCGCGATGTGCAACCAGAAGGGCGGCGTGGGCAAGACCACGTCGACCATCAACCTGGGTGCCGCGCTCGCGGAGTACGGACGCCGGGTGCTGCTCGTCGACTTCGACCCGCAGGGCGCGCTGTCCGTGGGACTCGGCGTCAACCCGATGGAGCTCGACCTCACCGTCTACAACCTGCTCATGGAGCGGGGCATGGCGGCCGACGAGGTGCTCCTGAAGACGGCGGTCCCGAACATGGACCTGCTGCCCAGCAACATCGACCTGTCCGCCGCAGAGGTACAGCTCGTGAGCGAGGTCGCGCGCGAGTCCACGCTGCAGCGCGCCCTGAAGCCGTTGTTGGCCGACTACGACTACATCGTGATCGACTGCCAGCCCTCGCTGGGCCTGCTCACTGTGAACGCGCTGACGGCGGCCCACAAGGTGATCGTGCCGCTGGAGTGCGAGTTCTTCGCGCTGCGCGGTGTCGCGCTGCTCACCGAGACGATCGAGAAGGTCCAGGAACGGCTCAACCCCGAGCTGGAGCTCGACGGCATCCTCGCCACGATGTACGACTCCCGCACGGTGCACAGCCGTGAGGTGCTCGCGCGCGTGGTCGAGGCCTTCGACGAGCACGTCTACCACACCGTGATCGGCCGGACCGTCCGCTTCCCGGAGACCACGGTCGCCGGTGAGCCGATCACCACGTACGCCTCCAACTCCGTCGGTGCCGCCGCCTATCGCCAGCTCGCCAGGGAGGTGCTCGCCCGGTGTCACGCCGAGTGAGTCTGCCGGGGGCCGACGAACTGTTCCGTACCACCGGGGGCATGGCGCTCCAGTCATCCACCCCCACTCGCCGGTCCAACGGCGAGGTCCGGGTGCCGGCTCCGGCCGGCGAGAGCGACGCGGCGGCGGGGGAGGACGCGCCCCAGTCGGTGCCCGTCCAGGGCGGTGACGGCGAGGGCGACGAACATGTCGCCGCCGGCGCCGAGCCGTCCGACGCGGGGGAGTCGCGCAGCCGGGGCGGCGCCCCGGACCGTTCGGGGCGCGGCAGGCCGGCGCAGGAAGGTTCTGCCTCCTCCTCCACGTCCGTGCAGTCGTCCCGCAAGCGGGGGCGCGGCGCGAACCGCAGGCCCACCGGGCGGGAGCGGCACGACGAGAAGATCACGGTGTACGTGTCCGCCGAGGAGCTGATGGACCTCGAGCACGCGCGCCTGGTGCTCCGCGGTGAACACGGTCTCGCCGTGGACCGCGGGCGGATCGTCCGCGAGGCGGTCGCCGTGGTCCTGGCGGACCTGGAGTCCCGCGGGGACGCGAGCATTCTCGTACGGCGCCTGCGCGGGCGGTAGAGGTAGCCTTCGACGGCTATGACCTCGAACGTCCCGCCTTCGTCAGCCGCCCCCGGCGGCCGTCGGCGTGCACTGGGGCGTGGTCCCGGCCCCGCGCCAGGACCGGTCGAGGCACCCCCCGAGCCGTCCGGCCCGCCGGCCGAACCCGCGACCGCCCCGCCCGTCGAACCGTCGTCCGGACCACCGGCCGAACCCTTGACGAGCCCCCGTGAGCCCTCCCAGGCGCCCCGTGAGGGCGCCGGGGGGCCGGCCGGGCCAGGGACCGCGGCCGAGCCCGCCGGGACGCCTGGAGCCCCCGCCGAGCCCTCCGCGTCGCCCGTAGAGGGATCCGGCGCCGCCTCCGCCGTCCCCGGGGACGGGGTCTTCAAGGTGCGCCTCTCGAATTTCGAGGGGCCCTTCGATCTGCTGCTCCAGCTCATCTCCAAGCACAAGCTCGATGTCACCGAAGTGGCGCTGTCCAAGGTCACCGACGAGTTCATGGCGCACATCCGCGCGATGGGCCCGGACTGGGACCTCGACCAGACGACCGAGTTCCTCGTCGTCGCGGCGACCCTCCTCGACCTGAAGGCGGCCCGGCTGCTGCCGGCCGCCCAGGTCGAGGACGAGGCCGACCTGGCCCTGCTGGAGGCACGTGACCTGCTGTTCGCGCGGCTGCTGCAGTACCGCGCGTACAAACAGATCGCGGAGATCTTCAACACGCGCCTGGCGGAGGAGGCCCGCCGCTACCCCCGTACCGTCGGCCTGGAGGCGCGGTACGCCGAGCTGCTGCCCGAGGTCGTCATCAGCATCGGGCCCGAGGGCTTCGCGAAGCTCGCCGTCAAGGCGATGCAGCCCAAGCCCAAGCCCCAGGTGTACGTCGACCACATCCACGCGCCGCTCGTCAGCGTGCAGGAACAGGCCGGGATCGTGATGGCACGGCTGAGGGAACTCGGTGAGGCCAGTTTCCGCTCGCTCGTCGAGGACACCGACGACACCCTCACCGTGGTCGCCCGCTTCCTGGCCCTGCTGGAGCTCTACCGGGAGAAGGCCGTCGCCCTGGACCAGGAGGAGGCCCTCGGGGACCTCATGGTGCGCTGGACGGGCGGGGAGGGCGAAGAGGCGCCGCGGGTGACCGACGAGTTCGACCGGCCGGCGGAAACGGCGGACGACGAGGCAGGGCGCGGGGCCAAGAAGGAGAAGGCGTGAGCGAGGAGACCACCGGCACCCCCGCGGGGCCGCCCACCGTCGCCGACCTCGATCTCGGGGCCGCCCTGGAGGCCGTCCTGATGGTCGTGGACGAGCCGGCCACCGAGGAACACCTCGCCAAGATCCTGGAGCGGCCCCGGCGGCAGGTCGCGGACGCGCTGCGCGCGCTGGCCGACGAATACACCGTCCAGGGCCGCGGATTCGAGCTCAGGCTGATCGCGGGCGGCTGGCGCTTCTACTCGCGTCCCGCCTACGCGAGCGCCGTCGAACGCTTCGTCCTGGACGGCCAGCAGGCCCGGCTCACCCAGGCGGCTCTGGAGACTCTGGCCGTCGTCGCGTACCGCCAGCCGGTGAGCCGGTCCCGGGTCTCCGCGGTCCGCGGAGTCAACTGTGACGGTGTGATGCGGACCCTCCTCCAGCGCGGTCTGGTCGAGGAGGCGGGCACGGAACCCGAAACAGGTGCGATCCTGTACACGACGACGAACTACTTCCTGGAGCGAATGGGCCTGCGCGGTCTGGACGAGCTCCCGGAGCTCGCGCCCTTCCTCCCCGAGGCGGACGCGATCGAAGCAGAGACGCTGGAAGGGGTCCCGTCGTTCGATCCGGACGCACCGGATGCAGACGAAGACGACACGACGACGACGGAACTTTGATGCGAAGCAGTGGCAGTGGCAGTGGCAGTGGCAGGAACAGCGGGAGCGGCAACTCGCGCGGAACCGGCGGGAGCGGCGGTTCGCGTGGAGGCGGCGCGCCTCGCGGGGGCGGTGGCTCGCGCGGAGCCGGCGGGGGCGGTGGCTCGCGTGGAGGCGGCGCGCCCCGTGGGAGCGGTGGGGGCGGTGGCTCGCGCGGAGCCGGCGGTGGTTCCCGGGGTTCGGGCGGCGGCGGCTTCCAGCCGAGGAGCTCGGCGGCGGATCGCGCCGACGACCAGCCGAAGCGTCCCAGCAAGCCCCGTCCCGAGGAGCGCCGTTACGACGTAGGCCCCGGGGGCACGCACGAAGGCCCGAAGTCCGGGCGCGGCGCCTCGGCGCGCGGTGGTGCCAAGGGCGGGCCCAAGCAGGGCCAGCAGCGCGGCGGACGCACGGAGCCCTCGCGCTCCCGTGAGTACGAGACGCGGACCGAGGAGCGCAACCGCGACCGGTACGCGGGCAAGCCCGAGATCAAGCTGCCCAAGACCTTCCCGGGTGCCGAGGAGGAGGGCGAGCGCCTCCAGAAGATCCTCGCGCGAGCGGGCTACGGCTCCCGGCGCGCCTGCGAGGAGCTGGTCGACCAGGCCAGGGTCGAGGTCAACGGCGAGATCGTCCTGGAGCAGGGTCTGCGCGTCGACCCGGAGAAGGACGAGATCAAGGTCGACGGCCTGACGGTCGCGACGCAGTCGTACCAGTTCTTCTCGCTGAACAAGCCCGCCGGTGTCGTCTCCACGATGGAGGACAACGAGGGCCGTCAGTGCCTCGGCGACTACGTGACGAACCGCGAGACGCGGCTCTTCCACGTGGGCCGGCTCGACACCGAGACCGAGGGTGTCATCCTGCTCACCAACCACGGCGAGCTGGCGCACCGGCTGACCCACCCCAAGTACGGCGTGAAGAAGGTCTACCTCGCGCACATCGTGGGCCCGATCCCGCGCGACCTGGGCAAGCGCCTCAAGGACGGCATCCAGCTCGAGGACGGGTACGCGAAGGCGGACCACTTCCGCGTCGTCGAGCAGACCGGCAAGAACTACCTCGTCGAGGTGACCCTGCACGAGGGCCGCAAGCACATCGTGCGCCGTATGCTCGCCGAGGCCGGCTTCCCGGTCGACAAGCTGGTGCGCGTGTCCTTCGGCCCGATCACCCTGGGCGACCAGAAGTCGGGCTGGCTGCGCCGCCTGTCGAACACCGAGGTCGGCATGCTCATGGCCGAGGTCGGTCTCTGATCCAGCCGGCCCCCTGAGGCCCCGGAGCCCCTGTGGCTCCGGCGGCCCGCGGACATCCACCGCGCCCGCGACGGCCGGTCCCGGAACTTCTCCGGGGCCGGCCGATTCGTTTTCGTCTCCCCGACGGTCTGCACCTGTGAACGAACCACCGGTGTGCCCTGGCATGCCCCCGTGCGAACGAAGGGAGCGGCGATGACCGCGACGACGGACCGCGACGCATTCGTCCGGCTGACCGACCCGTACCGGCGGGAGCTGCTCGCCCACTGCTACCGCATGCTCGGTTCGGTCGACGACGCCGAGGACCTCGTCCAGGAGACGTACCTGCGGGCCTGGCGGTCCTACGAGGGGTACGAGGGCCGGGCCTCCCTGCGCACCTGGCTCTACCGGATCGCCACCAACACGTGCCTGACGGCCCTGGAGGGGCGGGGGCGCCGTCCCCTGCCCACCGGGCTCGGCGGTCCGGGAGACGCGCCCGAGGAGCCGCTGCGGGGCCCCGCGACGGACATCCCCTGGCTCCAGCCGCTGCCCGACAGGCTCGTCGATCCGGCGACGGTCGTGGCGGCGCGCGGAAGCCTGCGGCTCGCCCTGGTCGCCGCGCTGCAGAATCTGCCCGCGCGGCAGCGGGCGGTGCTGATCCTGCGGGACGTGCTGGCTTGGCGGGCCTCGGAGGTCGCCGCCCTGCTCGACACGTCGACCGCGGCGGTCAAGAGCAGCCTCCAGCGCGCGCGTGCCCGGCTCGGCGAGGTCGCGCCGGAGGAGGACCTGGTGGTCGAGCCCGACGGTCCCGACGACCGCGAACTCCTCGACCGCTACATGTCGGCCTTCGAGAACGCCGACATGGAGTCGCTCCTGACGCTGCTGCGCGACGGGGTCGAGCTGGAGATGCCGCCCCACCTGGAGTGGTTCAGCGGCCGGAAGGACGTCCTGCGGTTCCTGCGTGTACGGGTGCTCTCCGGGCGCGCGGCGGGGTGGATCCGCATGCTGCCGGTCGGGGCCAACGGGCAGCCCGCGGTGGCGGCCTACGAGCGCGGCGCCGACGGGGTGCTCCGGGCGCACTCCGTGCAGGTGCTCACGGTCGAGGCGGGCGGTGTCGCACGGCTCACCGTCTTCCTGGACCCGGGACTGTTCGGCTCCTTCGGGCTCCCCGGGATCCTCCCGTGAATCCCGGAGAGCTCCTGGAGCGCTCGCTGGCGTACGCGAGCGTCGGTGTCGCCGCCGTGCCGCGCGCGGGCCTGCGGCGGCCGACGCCGTGCGCCGAGTGGGATCTGGGGGAGCTGCTCCACCACCTCGACGACTCGGTCGAAGCCCTCTACGAAGGCGTCGCGGACGGGCGGGTCGGGCTGTGCCCGGCCCGCCCCGCCGCCGATCCGGTCTGTGCCTTCCGCGAGCGGGCGGGCGCCCTCCTCGGCGTCTGCGCCGCGGTGTCCGGGGCGCCACCCCCGGACCCGGCGGTGGGGGACCGGTCCCTGGGCGCCGGGCTGCTGGTGGCCGTCGGCGCCCTGGAGATCGCTGTGCACGGCTGGGACGTCGCGCGGGCCTGCGGGCGGGCGCGGCCGATCCCGTCCGCACTGGCCCTGGAACTGCTCCCGCTCGCGCACCTCGTGGTCACCGACGCCGACCGGGGCGTGCGCTTCGCCGGCCCCGTCGACGCCCCGCCGGGGACCCCGCCCGGCGACCGGCTCCTCGCGTTCCTCGGCCGGCACCCCACGCGCGATTCCTTTTCGCCCCGCCCCGGGTCCGTCTTCCGTGAGTGATCCTCACGGAAGGAACCGTCATGACCCACACCACCGCGCGCGCCCCCGTCCAGCAGCCGTCGGCCCCGCCCGCACGCCGTGCGTGGACCGTGATCCTGGCCGGACTCGGGGCGTTGCTCTGCTCCCTCGACGTGGTCGTCGTGGCCACCGCGCTGCCGGCCCTGCGGGCCGACTTCGGGGCGAGCCTGTCCGACCTGGAGTGGACGATCAACGCGTACAACCTCGTCTTCGCCTGCCTCACCCTGACCGGTGCCGCGCTCGGCGACCGGTTCGGGCGGCGGCGCATGTACGTCGTCGGGCTCGCCGTCTTCACCCTGGCCTCGGCCCTCGCCGCGCTGGCCCCGGGGCCGGGCCAGCTCATCGCCGCGCGGGTGCTCCAGGGCGCCGGTGCCGCGGTCCTGCTGCCGCTCACCCTGACCCTGATCAGCGAGGCGTTCCCGGCCGAGAAGCGGGGCGTGGCCATCGGGGTCTGGGGCGGGGTGACCGGCCTCGGTGTCGCGGCCGGACCCGTGCTCGGCGGCGCGGTCACCGAGGGCCTGTCCTGGCAGTGGATCTTCTGGCTGAATGTGCCGACCGGGCTCGCGATGCTGCCGCTCGCCGCGCTGAGACTGCGGGAGAGCCATGGCCCGCGTCCGCAACTCGACGTCGTGGGACTGCTGTTGGCCGCCGTCGGGCTGACCGGCCTGGCCTGGGCGCCGGTACGGGCCCCGCAGGCGGGCTGGGGGAGTGTTGAGGTGCTGGGCGCGCTGGCCGTCGGCGTCGTCTTCGTGGCGGCCTTCCTCGGCTGGGAGCGGTCGGGGGCGCGCTACCCGATGCTGCCCCTCGGCTACTTCCGCAGGCGCGCCTTCTCGACCGCCAACGGCGCCGTCTTCCTGACGTTCATGTCGCTGCTCGGCTCCCTGTTCATGATCTCGCAGTTGTTCCAGCTCGGCCTCGGGAACTCGCCCCTCCAGGCCGGCGTCCGCATCCTGGTGTGGACCGGCATGCCCCTGCTCGTGGCACCGCTCGCGGGCGCGCTCGCCGACCGGTTCGGGAACCGTCCCTTCATGTTCGGCGGACTCGTTCTCCAGGCGGCCGGACTCGGCCTGCTGGCCTGGCAGGTGCAGCCCGGTGTCGCCTACGGACGGCTGGTGCTGCCCCTGATCGTCGCGGGCGTCGGCATCTCCATGGTCTTCCCCACCGTCGCGAACGCCGTGACGTCCGCGGTGCCGCCCGCCGACGCGGGTGTCGCGGCCGGCGTCAACAACGCGCTGCGCGAACTGGGCGGAGTCTTCGGGATCGCCGCCGCGGCGGCCGTGTTCACGCACTTCGGGGGCTACGGCTCGGCGCGTGACTTCGTCGACGGATGCGGTCCGGCGCTGTGGGTCTCGGCGGGAGTCGCGGCCGCCGGAGCACTGGTGGCCGCCCTGGCCCCGGCTCACGCTCCGGCGCGCCGGCCGGATGCGCCCCGGGCCGGGGTCCGGCGGCCGGAGGAGTCGCGCGGCCGGGTCCGGTGACATCGCCTGCCCTGGGGACCACAACTTCCCCCGGTCGAAAGCCTTGTTGACGCCCCGCGCTCCCTTTATAGTCGAGTTGACCATGGTCAGGGTGACCATAAAGGGTCACCATGAAAACCGGGGGGCGCGGGAGTGGAGACGGGCAAGGGCCGCGCGCCGGGGGGCGCGGCACCCGAGGGCTATGACAAACACGCCTTCGAGCCCTTCGCCGTCACCGTCGACCTGGCCGTCCTGACCGTGCGCGCGGGCGCACTTCAGGTACTGCTGATCGAACGGGGCCAGGAACCGTACGCGGGCCGCTGGGCTCTGCCCGGCGGCTTCGTGCTGCCCCGCGAGTCCGCCGAGGCGGCGGCACGGCGTGAACTCGCCGAGGAGACCGGCCTGTCGGACCTCTCGGGACTGCACCTGGAGCAGTTGCGCACCTACACCGAACCCGACCGCGACCCCCGCATGAGGGTCGTCTCCGTCGCGTTCGCCGCCCTGCTCCCCGACCCGCCCGAACCGCGCGGCGGCGGCGACGCGGCACGGGCCGAGTGGCGGCCGTTCGACGCGCTCGGCCCGCTCGCCTTCGACCACGACCGGATCCTCGCCGACGCCCATGAACGCGTCGGCGCCAAGCTCGAGTACTCCTGCCTCGCCACGTCCTTCTGCCCGCCCGAGTTCACCCTCGGGGAGCTGCAGCACGTCTACGAGACGGTGTGGGGCACCGCGCTCGACCGCCCCAACTTCCGGCGCAAGGTCCTCGCCACGCCCGGATTCGTCGAACAGGTCCCCGGTGCCGCACGCCTCACCGGCGGCCGCGGCAAACCCGCCGCCCTCTACCGCGCGGGTGGCGCCAAGGTTCTGCATCCACCACTGCTGCGTCCCACCTCGTAAGGACGGCCCCGATGACCAGCACGACCCTGACCAAACGCGCCGCCACCGGTTCGCTCATCGGCCTGGCCCTCGGAGACGCGCTCGGGTTCCCCACCGAGTTCAACACCGTGCCCGCGATCCTCGACAAGTTCGGCCCCTGGCGGCAGATGGCGCTGCCCCGGCCCGCGATCGTCACCGACGACACCCAGATGACCCTGGCGCTGGCCCACGGACTGCGCACCGCCATGGACCGCGGCCTGCTCGACCCGCTGCGCATGGAACGGCCGGTGCGCGAGGAGTTCGTGAACTGGTACCAGTCGCCCGAGAACAACCGCGCCCCCGGCCGGACCTGCCTGGTCGCCTGCGACCTCCTCAAGGACGAGAAGCGCCGCTGGCAGGAGGCCAGCCAGGCCGGCTCCAAGGGCTGCGGCGCCAACATGCGCGTGGCGCCCGTCGGGCTCGTCCGCGGCCTCAGCGACGAACAGCGCGCGGGCGCCGCCCAGTTCCAGGCCGCCCTCACCCACGGCCACCCCACAGCGCTCGCCGCCTCGGACCTCACCGCGCACACCGTCCGGCTGCTCTCCCAGGGAGCCGAGCCCGCGGAACTGATCGGCCTGCTGCTCTCGTACGCGCACGAGAACCGCTACCGCTACCACTCGCGCTGGCTCGGCGACCTGTGGACCTTCTGCCACGACGCCACACCCGAGGCGTACATCTCCCGCGGCTGGGACGAGTGCATCGCCGTCCTGGGCACCCTCCGTCAGGCCCTGCGCACCGCGTCGCCCGAGGACGACCCCTGCCTGGCCACCGGTGAGGGCTGGATCGCCGAGGAGGCGTTCGCCACCGGCCTGCTGTGCTTCCTGATGTTCGTCGACGAACCCGTCACCGCGCTGCGCCGGGCCGCCTGCACCTCGGGCGACTCCGACTCCATCGCCTGCCTGACCGGGGCGTTCGCGGGAGCCCACCACGGCTCCGAGGCCTGGCCGACCGCCTGGGCCGACCGCATCGAGTACCACAGCGACCTCATGTCCCTGGGGGCGCTCTGGGATGCTTGAGCCATGACAGACGTCCTCGGTCCCGGCGCCGACCTCGCGAGCGTGGTGGGCGAACAGCCCGACCCCGTCCTCTTCGCCACCGTCTCCGGGGCGCACCTGTACGGCTTCCCCTCCCGCGACTCCGACGTCGACCTGCGCGGCGTCCACCTGCTGCCCACGGCCGCCCTCGTCGGGCTGGGCGAGCCGGAGGAGACCAGGTCGCGCATGTGGTTCCGGGACGGGACCGAGATGGACCTGGTCACCCACGACCTGCGCAAGTTCGTACGCCTCATGCTGCGGCGCAACGGCTATGTGCTGGAGCAGCTCCTGTCGCCACTGGTCGTGCGCACGAGCGAGGAACACCGTGAGCTGATCGCGCTCGCCCCCGGGGTCCTCACCCGCCACCACGCCCACCACTACCGCGGGTTCGCGGCCACGCAGTGGCGGCTCTTCGAGAAGAGCGGCGAACTCAAGCCGCTGCTCTACACGTTCCGTGTGCTGCTCACCGGCGTCCACCTCATGCGCAGCGGCGAGGTGCAGGCCGATCTGCCCACGCTGGCCGGGCAGATCGCCTCACCCGCGTATCTCCCGGACCTGATCGCCGCGAAGGCGGAGCGCGAGCACGGGCCCGCGGACATCCCGCGCGCCCGGGTCGAGGAGGACGTGGAGAGGCTGCACGTCCTGCTCGACGAGGCACAGGAGGCCTCCGAACTGCCGGACGCCGCCTCCGCGTACGACGCGCTGCACGCCTTCGCCGTCAGGGTCCGCCTGGACGGTTTCGGGGGAGGCCAGGACGTGGTCCCGGGAGGACTAACGGTGTCCGGCGGCGTCCCGGAGCGCTGAGGCCCGGCGGGTCCGGATCAGGAAGTCCTCCACGCGCGCGTGGTCCGGCTCGGGCGGGAGCGGGCTGCGGACGGCCGCCTCGTCGGCCTCCGCC
The DNA here is from genome assembly GCF_053600395.1 of Streptomyces sp. NPDC005070. Lineage (NCBI taxonomy): Bacteria > Bacillati > Actinomycetota > Actinomycetes > Kitasatosporales > Streptomycetaceae > Streptomyces > Streptomyces sp. NPDC005070. Next base: position 37,637 of record NZ_JBSFZS010000066.1, read on the forward strand.
GCCAGCCGGAGCATCCAGCGCTCGACCTCGCCCCAGGACACCTCGCCCCGCTTCACCGCGAGCAGCGGCTCGCGCTGCTCCCCGACGCCGATCGTCAGGGACCCGGTGCGCAGCAGGTCGCGCGAGCTCGTCAGCAGGCGCAGCAGATGCATGGCGTGCTTCCAGCGCGGGGCGCCGTGCGTGCGGACGTCGGCCTCCAGCTTCTTGCGCTGGCCCACGGCGTAACGGGCGAACGTCTCGTGCGCCTGACGGGAGAGGAAGGCCTGCCGCAGGGCGAGGAGTTCGCGGCCCGAGTCGTCCACGTACTCGATGAGCGGGGAGTGCAGGCACTCCAGGATGTTCGGGTTGGCGCGCAGCGCGAGCGCGCAGAACCGCTCCAGCTCCCAGCTGAACTGTTCCGGCGCCGGGCCCTCGACATGCGTCGGCGGTTTCTCGAAGCGCCAGAACAGCGCGGTGGGGGCGAGGAAGACGCCCCGGAGGTCCGTGTCGCTGTCGTCCGTGGCCAGCCCGAAGGCGCGTGAGCCCATCACACAGGAGTAGACCGTGTGGTCACGCACCAGCGAGAGCCCGGCCGCCGGGACCGCCGGCGCGGGCGCGTCGGACGGCGAGGACGGCACGGGCGGCACCACCGGTGCCGGGGAAACCGGCCGCGTCGGGGCTGCCTGGGGTACGGGGGGCTCGGAGCGCATGCCAGGAGCGTACGGGCCCGCTCACGCCAGCTTGATCGAGTTTCCCTGCACCGTGATCTTCTCCGCGGGCAGCGGACGCGGCGCGGGACCGGCCTTCACCGCCCCGTCCTCGACACTGAACTTGCTGCCGTGGCACGGGCAGTCGATCGTTCCGTCCGCCACCTTGTCCACCAGGCACCCCTGGTGGGTGCAGACCGCCGAGAAGGCCTTGAAGTCACCCTTCGCCGGCTGGGTGACCACGACCTTCTGGTCCTTGAAGACGGTGCCTCCGCCGACCGGGATGTCGCCGGTCGCGGCGAGCTGCTGCCCACTGGACGCCTTCGGTGACGCGTTCGAGGAGCTGTTGTCGTCGCCGTACTGACTGCACGCCGCGAGCAGCGCGGACGCTCCCGTGGTGAGGATCACCGTGCGCCGTGTCGAGCGGTGGGTCATGTCGTCACTCCGAACGTACGGAAGAACCAGAAGGCGGACGTCAGCCAGAGCGCGGTGAGCACGGCGAAGACGAGACCGCCGACGACGGGCAGCAGCCAGCCGGGCAGGCGCTCCGAGCGGAGCAGCAGCATCTTGGCACTGAAGGCACCGAAGAAGAAGCACCCCAGGAGCGAGTGCCACATGACGCGCGTGCTGTACGTCTGATAGCCCAACGCGTACAGACAGTGCACCGCGACCGGCACCGCCACCAGGAACGCGACGCGCCCCGACCACCGGTGCAGCGTCGCCGACCAGGACGGGCCCGGCAGCTTTCCGTACAGCATGAGCGCCGACACGAGCTGCACGAGGGCGAAGAAGAACGCCGTCGTCGCGAGCCAGGACTTGACGGCGCCCGTGCTGCTGAATCCGGCGAGGTTGAACGCCGTTCCCGCGGGGTCGTGGACCTTGCCGTAGACGCCGAGGGCGACCGCGACGGCCGCGCCGACCAGGGCCGGGACGAGGTAGCGGGCCGCGCTCGGGCTGCCGTGGCCGGGCGGCGGGGAGGGGAAGCCCTGGGTGGCGGCGTTCGGGTCCACGGTCATCAACGGCTCCCTGTGGAGGAGGAGGTCAGGGGGTGACAGGACGGGCGATGATCTTCTGGCCGTCGATGGTCACGGCGCCGGTCTCCGGGTCGATCTCGGGCGCCGCCGAAGGCGTGCCGTCGCGCTCGACGACGCCGACCTGCCGTCCGCCGGGCAGCACGATCCAGCCGCCGTCGATCTTCGCGCCGCGCACGGTGGCCGTCGCCCGGTACAGGCCGGACGGCTTGACGGCCCGGTCGGCGGTGAACGCGTACCGCTGCCCGCCGACGTCGGCCGTGCCGCGGATCAGCTTGTCGTCCTGGAGGGTGCCGTTCAGCTCGTCGCCGTTCCCGCCCGTGAGCTTCATGGTGCCGTCGTCCTCGACAGCACCCTTCAGCCAGGACTCCTTGTCGTGCCCGTCGCAGAAGTACGCGATCGCCTTGCCGCCCCGCAGGGAGACCGCGACCGCCGAGGTGTCGTCGTCGGTGCGGCCCGCGTAGTCGGCGTTGGGCACGGCGCTGCGGGACGGAGACGGACTCGACGACGGCGCCTGCGACGGCGACGCCGGGGCGGAGGCCGGTGGCGCAGTGGCCGACACCGAGACACCCGGCGACGCCTCTTTGTACGGATTCGAAGTGCTCTTCGTCCCCGTCGTCGCGTTGAGCGTCAGCAGGAACACGCCGAGCACGAGCCCCGCGAGAAGGGTGAGAAGGGGTCCTGGTCGCTTCATCCGGTCCTCCCCCGGCGCGGGCCGCCTGCCATGAGCCATGAGAGCGGACGAGCGCGCCCGCGTCCAGAGGCGCACGGGCGCGTTCTCGCCAGAGGTGACGGAATGGGGCGATTCGGGTGACAGCGGCAATGCCGGGCCACCGGCGCGGGCCGCGAAGGCGCCCTGCCCCGCGTCTCGTCAGGCGGGCGCCGCGCACCCGCGCGCGAGGGGCTGACTACGCTGGTGTGACACGACAGGCACACAGATCAGCGAGGAGCATCACCGTGGCGGTACGAGCGGTCCGGGGCGCCGTCCAACTGGAACGGGACGAGGCCGGACACATGGACGAGCAGGTCAGCGAACTGCTCACCGCCATCCTGGAGCGCAACGCGCTCACCACGGACGACCTGATCAGCGTCTGGTTCACCGCGACCCCCGATCTGCACAGCGACTTCCCGGCCGCGGCGGCGCGCAAGCTCGGCATCGTCGACGTCCCGCTGATCTGCGCGCAGGAACTGGACATCGAGGGCGCGATGCCCCGGGTGGTCCGTGTTCTCGCCCACATCGAGTCCGACCGGCCGCGCGCCGACGTCGTACACGTCTACCTCGGCGCCGCGGGCGCACTGCGCAAGGACATCGCCCAGTGAGGACCGCACTCGTCATCGGAACCGGGCTGATCGGCACGTCCGCCGCCCTCGCGCTCGCCGCCCGCGGCGTCGTCGTCCACCTCGCCGACCACGACCCGGAGCAGGCCCGTACGGCGGCCGCGCTCGGCGCCGGCACGGACGAGGCCCCCGAGGGACCGGTCGACCTCGCGATCGTCGCCGCACCGCCCGCGCACGTCGCCGCGACCCTCGCGGACGCCATGAGCCGCGGTCTCGCCCGCGGCTATCTCGACGTCGCCAGCGTCAAGGGCGGCCCCCGCCGCGAGCTGGAGGCGCTCGGCCTCGACCTCACCCCGTACATCGGCACCCATCCCATGTCGGGCCGCGAGAAGTCCGGCCCGCTGGCCGCGAGCGGCGACCTCTTCGAGGGCCGGCCCTGGGTGCTCACCCCGACCCGGGACACGGACACCGAGGTCCTGAACCTCGCCCTGGAACTGGTCTCGCACTGCCGTGCCGTGCCCGTCGTCATGGACGCGGACGCCCACGACCGCGCCGTGGCGCTCGTCTCGCACATGCCGCACCTGGTGTCCAGCATGGTCGCCGCGCGCCTGCAGCACGCGGAGGAGACGGCGGTACGGCTCTGCGGGCAGGGCATCCGCGACGTGACCCGGATCGCGGCCTCCGACCCCCGGATGTGGATCGACATCCTCTCCGCGAACCCGGGCCCCGTCGCGGACCTCCTCGCGGACGTCTCCGCCGACCTCGACGAGACCGTCCAGGCCCTGCGCGCCCTGCAGTCCTCCGACGAGGCCAAGCGCCGCGAGGGAGCCTCCGGCATCGAGGACGTCCTGCGCCGCGGCAACGCGGGCCAGGTCCGCGTTCCCGGCAAGCACGGCTCCGCGCCGCGCGTCTACGAGGTCGTGGCCGTCCTCATCGACGACCAGCCCGGTCAGCTCGCCCGCATCTTCGCCGACGCGGGAATGGCCGGCGTCAACATCGAGGACGTACGCATCGAGCACGCCACCGGTCAGCAGGCCGGTCTGGTGCAGCTCATGGTGGAGCCGAAGGCCGTGCCGGTGCTCGCCGCGGCCCTGCGGGAGCGGGGCTGGGCGCTGCGCCAGTAGGACCGGCGCCCTTCCCGGTGAGGGGTGCCGGGAAGGGCCAGTAATACGGGGTCCGCGGGGCCGGTAACCTTGTGCGGGGCGCCCTCGCGTCCCGCAGAGACCTCCACCCCGCACCAGGAAGGTGTTCCCACCGTGGACAACGGCGCCGCCCGTACCGCTCCGGCTGTGATTGTCGCCATCGACGGCCCCTCCGGCACGGGCAAGTCGAGCACCTCGAAGGCCGTGGCCGCGAAGCTCGGTCTGAGCTACCTGGACACGGGCGCCCAGTACCGCGCCATCACGTGGTGGATGGTCAGCAACGACATCGACATCACGGACCCCTCCGCGATCGCCGCCGCCGCGGGCAAGCCGGAGATCGTCTCCGGCACCGACCCGGCCGAGCCGACGATCACGGTCGACGGGACCGACGTCGCCGGCCCGATCCGTACGCAGGAGGTCACCTCCAAGGTCAGCGCGGTCAGCGCGGTGCCCGAGGTGCGTGCCCGCATCACCGAGCTGCAGCGGACCCTCGCCGGGTCCGCGGCGGCCGGCATAGTCGTCGAGGGTCGGGACATCGGCACCACCGTGCTCCCCGACGCCGACCTGAAGATCTTCCTCACCGCCTCCCCGGAGGCGCGTGCCGCCCGGCGCAGCGGTGAGCTGAAGGGCGCGGACATACACGCGACCCGTGAGGCGCTGGTCAAGCGGGACGCGGCCGACTCCAGCCGCAAGACCTCCCCCCTCGCCAAGGCGGACGACGCGGTCGAGGTGGACACCTCCGACCTCACGCTCCAGCAGGTCATCGAGTGTGTCGTCACCCTCGTCGAGGAGAAGCGGGCCGCCGAGTGAGCGCACCCTCCGCGAGACGCGCCGAGGTCGGGCGCCGGATCGGCGTCGGCCTGATGTACGGGCTGTGGAAGCCGCGCGTGCTCGGCGCCTGGAAGGTCCCCGCGACCGGCCCGGCGATCCTGGCCGTGAACCACTCCCACAACATCGACGGGCCGATGGTCATGGGCGTCGCGCCCAGGCCCACGCACTTCCTGATCAAGAAGGAAGCGTTCATCGGCCCGCTCGACCCGTTCCTGCTGGGCATCGGCCAGCTCAAGGTCGACCGGGAGATCGCCGACCGTGCCGCCATCACGGACGCCCTCGGCGTCCTGGCGTCCGGCGGAGTTCTCGGGATCTTCCCCGAGGGCACCCGGGGCGAGGGCGACTTCGCCTCGCTGCGGGCCGGGCTCGCGTACTTCGCGGTACGCAGCGGAGCCCCGATCATCCCCGTCGCGGTCCTCGGAAGCTCCGAGCGGAGCAGCCGGCTGACCAAGGCGCTGCCCCCGCTGCGCAGCAGGGTCGACGTCGTCTTCGGCGACCCCTTCGAAGCGGGCGACGGCAGCGGCCGGCGTACGCGACAGGCGCTGGACGAGGCCACCGGCCGCATCCAGAAGCACCTCAGCGCCCACCTGGACAACGCCAGACATCTGACCGGACGCCGGGAAAACGCCGGGCGCCCCGCCGGGCGTTAGGCGACACTTAGTAGTGGATCACCCGGTTTACGGGTGCTCCACCGATCACCACGAATGAACGACGAGGTACGGACTTCATGAACGACCACATCCAGCCCGACGGCTCGGCAGAGCACGATCACGGGGCGCTTGGCGATGCCGAGTACGCGGAGTTCATGGAGCTCGCCGCGGAAGAGGGCTTCGACATCGAGGCCGTCGAGGGCGCGATCGAGGAGGCGGGCCACGGCCCGCTGCCCGTCCTCGCCGTCGTCGGCCGCCCGAACGTCGGCAAGTCGACCCTGGTGAACCGCATCATCGGCCGCCGCGAGGCCGTCGTCGAGGACAAGCCCGGCGTCACCCGCGACCGCGTCACCTACGAGGCCGAGTGGGCGGGCCGCCGCTTCAAGCTCGTCGACACCGGCGGCTGGGAGCAGGACGTCCTCGGCATCGACGCGTCCGTCGCCGCCCAGGCCGAGTACGCGATCGAGGCCGCCGACGCGGTCGTCTTCGTCGTCGACGCCAAGGTCGGCGCGACCGACACCGACGAGGCGGTCGTCCGCCTTCTCCGCAAGGCCGGCAAGCCCGTCGTCCTGTGCGCCAACAAGGTCGACGGCATGAGCGGCGAGTCCGACGCCTCGTACCTCTGGGCCCTCGGCCTCGGCGAGCCGCACCCGGTCTCCGCGCTGCACGGCCGCGGCACCGGCGACATGCTCGACGCCGTCCTGGAGGCGCTGCCCGAGGCCCCGGCGCAGACCTTCGGCACCGCGGTCGGCGGCCCCCGCCGCATCGCCCTCATCGGCCGCCCGAACGTCGGCAAGTCCTCGTTGCTGAACAAGGTGGCGAACGAGGACCGCGTGGTCGTCAACGAGGTCGCGGGCACCACCCGTGACCCGGTCGACGAGCTCATCGAACTCGGCGGCGTCACCTGGAAGTTCGTCGACACGGCCGGCATCCGCAAGCGGGTCCACCTCCAGCAGGGCGCCGACTACTACGCCTCGCTGCGCACCGCCGCCGCCGTCGAGAAGGCCGAGGTCGCGGTCATCCTGATCGACGCGTCCGAGACCATCTCGGTGCAGGACCAGCGCATCGTCACCATGGCCGTCGACGCCGGCCGCGCCGTCGTCCTCGCCTTCAACAAGTGGGACACCCTCGACGAGGAGCGCCGCTACTACCTGGAGCGGGAGATCGAGACCGAGCTCGCCCAGGTGGCCTGGGCGCCCCGGGTGAACGTCTCGGCCCGCACGGGCCGGCACATGGAGAAGCTCGTCCCGGCGATCGAGACGGCCCTGGACGGCTGGGAGACCCGCGTCCCGACCGGCCGTCTGAACGCCTTCCTCGGCGAGCTGGTCGCCGCCCACCCGCACCCGGTCCGCGGCGGCAAGCAGCCCCGCATCCTGTTCGGCACGCAGGCGGGCACCAAGCCCCCGCGGTTCGTGCTCTTCTCCTCCGGCTTCATCGAGCACGGCTACCGCCGCTTCATCGAGCGCCGGCTGCGCGAGGAGTTCGGCTTCGCGGGCACGCCGATCCACATCTCGGTGCGGGTGCGCGAGAAGCGCGGCGCGAACAAGAAGAAGTAACGCCCGCGAAGCCGAACTCCTCGCGCAGCCGGCGCTCGATGAAGCGGCGGTAGCCGTGCTCGATGAAG
>NZ_JBSFZS010000067.1:0-44651 GCF_053600395.1 Streptomyces sp. NPDC005070
GTACATCCAGTACGAGGACTTCCGGCCGGCACACCGAGAGCACGCACCGGGCGCCGCTCCTTGACGGGCAAACGTTGCCTGCCGCGGCACTAGCCAAAGGGGCGGGCGGACCGGGCCAGAAGCCTCAGAACTCCGGCCAGGACGGCTCTTCCCGTCCTTGCCGGGGTAGTTCGAGACCCGAATCGGCCGCCGAGTCGCAGTACTCCCGTACCGCGCTGGTACGTGCCACCACGCGCCCCCGGTGGATCACGATGCGGCTGTACGAGAGGGACAGCGCTCCTGCCAGACCGTCCCCGCGTACGGCGAGCAACTCGGCCGGGAACCCCGCCTCCACGCGCACCTCGGGCAGCCCGAGGACGGCTCTGGCGGCACAACTCACCGTGTCGTACGCCTCCTCGGGGTGCAGCCCGTACCGGGAAGCGAGCAAGTAGGCGGGCTCCAGCGGGTCTCCGCGTCCCACCGGGTTGGACACGTCACGCAGGGCGCCGCCGCCCGCCGCGACCCGTACTCCGGCCGCGCGCAGGAGCCGTACGGGTGCCGTGCCGCGCCCGTCGGCCGAGCCGCAGCCGCCCTGTGGCAGACACACCACGGTCACTCCGGCGGCGGCGAGTTGGTCCGCGGCGCGGGCGGCCACCTCGGAGGGCAGCCGGCCGAGCCCGCCGCACGGGCCGAGGGTCACACCGGGCCGCAGCCCGCCCGCCATCGCGGCCAGCCGGGCCAGCCGGGCGGGATCGGCGGCATCCGTGTGCAGATCCACCGGACAGCCGTGCTCGGAGGCGAGTTCCAGGACGGCCTCGACGTAGCCCGTCGGATCGGGGTCGGCGTCCGGGCAGCCGCCCACCACGGAAGCGCCCATTTTTAGGGCGTCCCGCAGCATCGCGAGCCCGTCGGCGCCGGCCGCCCCGGTCAGCACCCGCGGCATGGCGGCTGTCGTCAGTTCGGCGAGCCCCCGCAACGACCGCCGCACCTCGAGCACCGCCGCCAGCGCGTCCAGCCCCTGCACGTCACCGACGCGCACATGGGACCGCAACGCGGTGGCCCCATGCCCGAGTTGCAGCAGGGCCGCCTCGGTGGCCCTGCGCCGGATCGCCAGGTCGTCGTACGCGAGAGGTCCGTCGCCGTCGGCCGTCAGGGCCGTGTCGCTGTGCGCGTGGGCCTCGGCGGGGGCCGGCAGGAGGAGGTAGCCGTCGAGGTCCACCCGTGCGGCGCGAGCCCCCGAGGCCCCCGCCGCCAGGCTTCCCGCGGTGCCGACCGCCTCGATACGGCCGCCGCCGAGCCGCACGTCCACGGTCCGGCCGTCGGTGAGCCGCGCCCCGCACAGCAGGAGAGCGGCCGGGTCGGTCTGTTCCGAGGGGGAGTGGGGCGGCTGCTGCTGACTGTCGGGCATCGCGCTCCTGTGGCTCGGGGGCGGCTGCGGGAGGGACGACTGCGGAGCGTGGGGACACAAGATCACGCAGCGTGAGTCGAGCCTAGGGCGGCGACCCGTCGACGTCAGGGAGGAGCGCAATAGTCGTACCGGCGTGGTCCGCTGACCGGCCGCGACCGGCCTCTTTCGGGAGCGATCCCGAACAGGCCGCCTGATGACCGGTTCACGACCAGCCAGGGCGCGCCTGGTCGTCGCCCCGTCGTTCCGTGGGCCTCTCCCGGAGCTCGCCCTCGGCCCCGGTACGCGGCCGCTCGGCACAGACCACATCCGGGCTCGGCGCAGGCTACGACCGGGCCCGGCCCAGGCCACGACGGGCCCGGCGCAGGTCCGTGCCTCCGGACGCTCCGAAAGCCGTCACCACCTGTGATCCAGGAGTCCCGAGGGGCCCCTGAAGGCTTGCGGGAACGCCCGGGAAACCGCCTGTGATCAGGCCCGGGCGGGTGCCGCGAAACGGATTTGGGCGATCGGCGGCGGACCGTGTAATGTCTTCATCGCTCGCCCCAATAGCTCAGTCGGTAGAGCGTCTCCATGGTAAGGAGAAGGTCTACGGTTCGATTCCGTATTGGGGCTCTGGTGAGGGAGGTTCCCGTCGCGAGGCGGGAACCGAACCCATCAAAGCGGTGTAGCTCAGTCGGTAGAGCAAGCGGCTCATAATCGCTGTGTCACCGGTTCAAGTCCGGTCACCGCTACTGACAGTAGCCGATTGTGGGGTCGGTCCTTCGATCGGCTACTCTTCTATGCGTTAATGTCCCATCCGTTCGTCAAGGAGCACTCCTGTGGCTGCCACCGACGTCCGCCCGAAGATCACGCTGGCCTGCGTGGAGTGCAAGGAGCGGAACTACATCACCAAGAAGAACCGGCGTAACAACCCGGACCGACTGGAGATGAAGAAGCACTGCCCGCGTTGCAACGCGCACACCGCGCACCGCGAAACGCGATAATTCAGGCTCGTACACGAGGCCGTCCCCTTCACGGGGGGCGGCCTCGCGTCGTTGTGGAACCGACGTCCGGCGCGGACCGGGGCGTCATAGGCGTACCGGTGTTTTCGAGCGAAGATGGGCCGTCCGGTCAAAACGGCCGGTCCCGCTGCGGCAACCGCGACACCTGGCGCACCGAGGACATTCGGCGCACCGAAGACAGCCGCCGCAGCCGAGCCATCCGTGTGCCGAAGAAGGTGTGCGCCGAAGACACCCGGTGCACCGAAGGCATCCGGCGTGGCGAAGGCGGTCGGCGGCGCGAAGACAGCCGTCGCAGCGAAGACGAAGACATCAGGCGCGCAGCGAAGACCATCAGCGCAGCGAAGACAACCAGGAGGTGCCGAGCCCATGGCGCTCGACCAGTCCTTCGTGGGGCGGTCCTACCCGCCCACCGACCCCTATGAGGTCGGTCGGGAGAAGATCCGCGAGTTCGCGGAGGCCGTGGGGGACAGCAACCCTGCGTACACGGACCCCGAGGCCGCACGTGCTCTCGGTCACCCCGACGTGATCGCCCCGCCCACTTTTGTGTTCGCCATCACGTTCAAGGCCGCGGGCGAGGTCGTCCAGGACCCGCAGCTGGGCCTCGACTACAGCCGGGTGGTGCACGGCGACCAGAAGTTCGCGTACACGCGTCCGGTGCGCGCGGGCGACCGGCTCACGGTCACCTCGACCATCGAGTCGATCAAGTCCCTCGCGGGCAACGACATCCTGGACGTCCGTGGCGAGGTCCACGACGAAGCGGGCGAGCATGTCGTGACGGCTGTCACGAAGCTCGTGGCCCGCGCGGCGGAGGTGGGCTGACATGGCGGCGAAGATCTCTTACTCGGACGTCGAGGTCGGCACCGAGCTGCCGCCTCAGACGTTCTCCGTGACGCGCGCCACGCTCGTGCAGTACGCGGGGGCCTCCGGCGACTTCAACCCGATCCACTGGAACGAGAAGTTCGCGGTCGAGGTGGGCCTTCCCGACGTCATCGCGCACGGCATGTTCACGATGGCCGAGGCGATCCGTGTGGTGACCGACTGGGTCGGCGACCCGGCCGCCGTCGTCGAGTACGGAGTTCGCTTCACCAAGCCCGTCGTCGTCCCGAACGACGACAAGGGCGCCACCATCGAGGTCGGCGGCAAGGTCGCCGCCAAGCTCGACGACAACACCGTCCGCGTCGACCTCACGGCGACCAGCGGCGGTCAGAAGGTCTTGGGGATGTCTCGCGCGGTCGTACGACTGGCCTGACCTGACCCTGGGGATTCGGCCGGGAGCGCCCGGGAGGCGGCCGAGAGCTGTAGTGGCTCACGGGCGTCCACGCTTCGTAAGCCTTGTCCCGTAAGCCTTGTAAGGGGCGTCCGTCCATGGCGGGCGCCCCTTACGCAACGGCGACCGCCCCAGGCGGTGCCCGTCCCAGGCCGCGCCTGCTCAAGCCCGGCGCCCGCCCGACGCGGCACCCGCCCAAGAGCCAACACCCGCCCAAGAGCCGGCACCCGCCCCCGCGACCCCTCCCACCCCCACCCTTGACGTAGTTAGTGATTGAGTACTAACTTAGCCGTATGGTCAGGATGAGCGCAGAGGAGAGGCGCGAGAGCGTCATCCGCGCGGCGATGAGCGAGTTCGCCCGCGGTGGCTACCACGGCACATCCACCGAGGCGATCGCCCGGCGCGTAGGCGTCTCGCAGCCGTATCTCTTCAGGCTCTTCCCGGGCAAGAAGGCGATCTTCCTGGCGGCCGCCGAGCGCTGCATGGAGCTCGCCCGGCAGACCATGGTGGAGGCCGCCGAAGGGCTGGAGGGCGAAGAGGCCCTGCATGCCATGGCCAACGCCTACGTCAAGGTCATCGCGGAGCACCCGGAGCGGCTGCTCATGCAGATGCAGACGTACGTCGCGGTGGCGGCGGCCGAGGAGGCCGGTGATCACGAGTTCGGCGAGGCGATCCGGGCCGGCTGGATGCGGCTGTGGGACGCCGTGCACGTGCCGCTCGGGGCCGAAGCCGGCGAGACGACGACCTTCATGGCGTACGGAATGCTCATCAACTGCCTGGTGGCGATGGGGTTCCCGCCCGAGCACCGGGTCTGGGAAGGGCTCTACCCGTCGGCGCGGTCCACGGGCCGGCTGGAGAAGTAGCGCGGGAGAGAAGGCGGAGTGCGGCGCCTTTTCATGTCCATAAAAGTTAGTCATCAATAACTAATCGTCAATGACGATCACATCAGGCTCTGGGGGAGCGATGTCTCAGCGGACGACAAAAACAGCAGACGCGGTACCAGTACCGGAGCCGGCCGCGCGTCGCGGCGGAGCCGGGTGGGCCCTTCTCATCACGAGCGTCGCCGGGTTCATGGCGGCCCTCGACAACCTCGTCGTCACCACCGCGCTGCCCTCCATCCGCAAGGATCTCGGGGGAGCGCTCGGCGACCTGGAATGGACCGTGAGCGCCTACACGCTCACCTTCGCCGTCCTCCTGATGTTCGGCGCGGCGCTCGGTGACCGGTTCGGCCGCCGCAGGCTCTTCCTGGTCGGCCTGACCATCTTCACCGGCGCCTCGGCAGCCGCGGCCATGGCCCCCGGCATCGACTCGCTGATCGCCGCCCGCGCGGTCCAGGGCGTCGGCGCGGCGATCATGATGCCGCTGACCCTGACCCTGCTGACCGCCGCGGTCCCCGTGGCCAAGCGCGGGATGGCGTACGGGATCTGGGGCGCCGTCAACGGCCTCGCGGTGGCCTCGGGGCCCCTCATCGGCGGCAGCCTCACCGAACACGTCTCCTGGCACTGGATCTTCTGGCTGAACGTTCCGCTGGGTCTCGCGGTGCTCCCGCTCGCCCGGCTGCGCCTGTCCGAGTCGTTCGGCGCCGGCGCCCGGCTCGACTTCCCCGGCACCCTGCTCGCCAGCGGCGGCCTCTTCGGGATCGTCTACGGCCTGGTCCGCGGGCCCGCCGACGGCTGGACCAGCCGGTTCGTCCTGACCGGCCTGATCGTGGGCGGTGCCCTGATCGTCGGCTTCGTCGTCCACGGCAGCCGGGCGAAGAACCCGATGCTCCCGATGCGGCTCTTCCGCTCCCGTGCCTTCGCCGGGATCAACGCGGCCAGCCTGCTGATGTTCCTCGGCATGTTCGGTTCGATCTTCCTGCTCAGCCAGTACATGCAGGGCGTGCTCGGCTACTCGCCGACCGAGGCGGGGCTGCGGATGCTTCCCTGGACCGGTATGCCGATGCTGGTCGCGCCGATCGCGGGCATCCTGTCCGATCGCATCGGCGGCCGCCCGGTGGTCGCGGCGGGCCTCTTCTTCCAGGCCGTCGGCCTCGGCTACATGGCGGTCGTGGCCACCGCCCACGCCTCCTACAGCGCTCAGTTGCCGGCTCTGATCATCAGCGGTGTCGGCATGGCGCTGTACTTCGCCCCGGCCGCCAACCTGGTCATGTCCAGCGTCCGCCCGCAGGAGCAGGGCATCGCCTCCGGCGCCAACAACGCGCTGCGCGAGGTGGGCGGTGCCCTCGGCATCGCGATCATGTCGTCGATCTTCGCCGCCCAGGGCGGATACGAGTCCGGCCAGGCCTTCGTGGACGGACTGCGGCCCGCTCTGGTCACCGGCTCGGCGGTCGTGGCCGTCGCCGGAATCGCCGCGCTGGTGATCCCGTCCCGGCGCCGCACTGCGGGGCACGCGGCGGACACGGCGGACACGGCCCAGTCCGGCTCCGCCGGGTCGGCCCCGGTGCTGGAGAGCGCCGGCCGTTGAGCATCGGGCCCACACGCGAACGGCCCCGTCCGCCCGGACGGGGCCGTACGCGTGCCTGCCCGGCGACCGCCACCCGCCCCTCACGGCAAACCCGTCCCCCGGCACCCGCGCGACCCCGCGCGCCCGGAGCAGTCGGTGCCGTCTCGTACTCTTGGGCCCGTGCAGGAACTCCACGATGCCCCGCTCGCCCCGCTGACCACCTTTCGGCTCGGCGGCCCGGCCGCCCGGCTGATCACCGCCACGACCGATGCCGAGATCGTCGCCGCCGTGCGCGAGGCCGACGACGCCGGTACGCCGCTGCTGCTCATCGGCGGCGGATCGAACCTGGTCATCGGCGACAAGGGCTTCGCCGGGACCGCCCTGTGCATCGCCACCAAGGGCTTCTCCCTCGACGGTACGAGCCTGGAGCTGGCCGCGGGCGAGGTGTGGACCGACGCGGTCGCCCGTTCCGTGGAGGCCGGGCTCGCCGGAATCGAGTGCCTCGCGGGCATCCCCGGGTCCGCCGGTGCGACACCGATCCAGAACGTGGGCGCGTACGGCCAGGAAGTGTCGTCGACGATCACCGAGGTGATCGCCTATGACCGGACGACGCGCGAGACGGTCACGCTGACCAACGCCGAGTGCGGCTTCTCGTACCGCCACAGCCGCTTCAAGGCGGACCCCGAGCGCCATGTCGTGCTGCGGGTGCGTTTCGGTCTTGAGGACGCGCAGGGGCTGTCGGCGCCGGTCAAGTACGCCGAGACGGCCCGTGCGCTCGGCGTGGAGCCCGGCGACCGTGTGCCCCTCGACGCCGCCCGCGAGACGGTCCTGAAGCTGCGTGCGGGGAAGGGCATGGTGCTCGACCCCGAGGACCACGACACCTGGTCCGCCGGATCCTTCTTCACCAACCCGATCCTCACGGACGAGGCGTTCGCCGCGTTCCACGCGCGCGTGGAGGAACGGCTCGGCGCCGGTGCCGTAGCGCCGGCGTACGCGGCGGGGGAGGGCCACACCAAGACCTCGGCGGCTTGGCTGATCGACAAGTCGGGCTTCACCAAGGGCTACGGAACCGGACCCGCCCGTATCTCCACCAAGCACACCCTCGCCCTGACCAACCGGGGCGGGGCCACCACCGAGGACCTCCTCGCGCTGGCCAGGGAAGTCGTCGCCGGAGTCCACGAGGCCTTCGGGATCACCCTCGTCAACGAGCCGGTGACGGTGAACGCGAGCCTCTGAGAGGCCCCGGGGCGGAGCCCTAGTAGGCGATGCCCACCCCGTGCTTCACGGTTCCCGGGTCGTCGATCATCGCCAGCATCGCGTGGGCCACGTCGGCGCGCGCGATGAAGCGGCCCCTGGGCGGGAAGCCGCCCACGGCCGTGCGGTAGGAGCCGGTCAGCGGCTTGTCCTGGAGGCGGGGCGGCCGGACGACGGTCCAGTCCGTGGCGCTGCCCGCGAGCTCGTCCTCCATCTCCCGCAGGTCGGCGTAGACGTCCTTCAGGATGCCGGAGATCATGCTCCGCATCGCGCGGTCGACGAGCGTGTCCTCCTCGGCGGCGGGGCCGACCGGACCCGCGCTGACCACCAGCAGTCGCCGCACCTGCTCGGCCTCCATGGCGCCGAGCACCGTACGGGTGAGCCGGGCCGCGACCCCGGCGTCCCTCCGGCTGCGCGCGCCGAGACCGGACAGGACCGCGTGCCGGCCCGCGACGGCCGGGCGCAGCGACTCCGGGTCGGTGAGGTCCGCGCGGAGGACCTCCAGACGCGCGCCCGTGACGGTGAGCCGCGCGGGATCCCGTACGACCGCCGTGACCCGGTGGCCCGCGCCGAGGGCCTGCCGGACGATCTCCTGGCCGATGCCGCCGGTGGCACCGAAAACGGTGAGTTCCATGACCTGCTCCCGCATGAGACGGAGATGAGGTGGGTGAGTGTTCACTCACCCCTGCCTCCTCTAGAGTGAGTAAGTACTCACCCACCCGTCAAGTCCGGCAGGGCAATGTCATGGAATCCTTGGGCCCCATGCAGCAGAAATCCGCCACGGAAGCCGCGCCGTCGAAGCCGGCCAGGGTCCGCATCCTCGACGCGGCGCACGAACTGATGCTCACGCTCGGCCTCTCCCGTGCCACCACCAAGGAGATCGCCAGGGCGGCCGGCTGTTCCGAGGCGGCGCTCTACAAGTACTTCGCGAGCAAGGAAGAGCTCTTCATCCAGGTCCTCCACGAGCGGCTGCCCCAACTGGGCCCCCTCCTGGAGCGGCTGACGGCCGAGCCGCGGGAGCACTCCCTGGAGGAGAACCTCACGGAGATCGCCCGCCAGGCAGCCCTCTTCTACGAGCAGAGTTTCCCGATCGCCGCCTCCTTGTACGCGGAGACACAGCTCAAGCGCCGTCACGACGACGCCATGCGGGCCATGGGCGCGGGCCCGCACATGCCCATCCGGGGCGTCGCCGCCTATCTGCTGGCGGAGCAGCGGGCCGGGCGCGTCCAGCCGGACACCGACACCTACGCGGCCGCGTCCCTCCTCCTCGGGGCCTGCGCGCAGAGGGCGTTCGCCTACGACGCCACCCCGGAGGGCACGCCGCCGCCCCTGGACACCTTCGCCCCGGCGCTCGCCCGCACCCTGCTCGCCGGGATCGCGCCCGGGGACACGACCTACTAGGCCGTCAGCCAGTCGTCGACGCCGGCCAGCAGTTTCGCCCGGACGTCCTCGGGCGCGGCCGAGGCGCGGATCGACTGCCGGGCCAGCTCGGCCAGTTCCTGGTCCGTGAAGGCGTGGTGGCGGCGGGCGATGTCGTACTGGGCGGCGAGCCGGGAACCGAAGAGCAGCGGGTCGTCGGCGCCGAGCGCCATCGGCACCCCGGCTTCGAACAGAGTGCGCAGGGGGACATCGGCGTGCTTCTCGTAGACGCCCAGGGCGACGTTCGAGGCGGGGCAGACCTCACAGGTCACCCCGCGGTCCGCGAGCCGCTTCAGCAGCCGAGGGTCCTCGGCGGCCCGCACCCCGTGGCCGATCCGGGAGGCGTGCAGGTCGTCCAGGCAGTCGCGGACCGAGGCGGGACCGGTCAGCTCGCCGCCGTGCGGCGCGGACAGCAGCCCGCCCTCGCGGGCGATGGCGAAGGCCCGGTCGAAGTCCCGGGCCATGCCCCGCCGCTCGTCGTTGGAGAGCCCGAAACCGACGATCCCCCGGTCCGCGTAGCGCACGGCGAGCCGGGCCAGGGTGCGGGCGTCCAGGGGGTGTTTCATCCGGTTGGCGGCCACCAGGACCCGCATGTCGAGCCCGGTGTCCCGCCTGGCCGAGTCGACCGCGTCCAGGATGACCTCCAGGGCCGGGAGCAGACCGCCCAGGCGCGGGGCGTACGACGTCGGGTCGACCTGGATCTCCAGCCAGCCGGAGCCGTCCTTCAGGTCCTCCTCGGCGGCCTCGCGCACCAGGCGCTGGATGTCCTCGGGCTCCCTCAGACAGGACCGCGCGGCATCGTACAGGCGCTGGAAGCGGAACCAGCCGCGTTCGTCGGTCGCCCGCAGCTTCGGCGGTTCCCCGCTGGTCAGCGCCTCGGTCAGTGTTTCGGGCAGCCGCACGCCGTACTTGTCGGCGAGCTCCAGCACGGTGCCGGGCCGCATCGACCCGGTGAAGTGCAGGTGCAGATGGGCCTTCGGAAGTTGACTGACATCACGTACGCGCTCCATCCAGAGATCCTGCCCCACCCGCGGCTCGTGCCGGTAGGGCTTTCCCTGATCGGGCGCTTGCCCGAACAGACGAACGGGGGCCGGCCGCTCCGTGGAGAGTGGCCGGCCCCCGCACGCACGCGTGGAGCGCGGTGACGTCATGGGTGCGCCGGAGGGCGCGTCAGGACGCCGGAGATCAGTCCGTCGCCTCGGCGAGCAGCTTCTGGATCCGGCTGACCCCCTCGACGAGGTCCTCGTCGCCGAGCGCGTACGACAGCCGCAGGTAGCCCGGCGTGCCGAAGGCCTCGCCCGGGACGACCGCGACCTCGGCCTCCTCCAGGATGAGCGCGGCCAGCTCGACGGTGTCCGCGGGGCGCTTGCCGCGGATCTCCTTGCCGATCAGTGCCTTCACCGAGGGGTAGGCGTAGAAGGCGCCCTCGGGCTCGGGGCAGAGCACGCCGTCGATCTCGTTCAGCATGCGCACGATGGTCTTGCGGCGGCGGTCGAAGGCCTCGCGCATCTTCGCGACGGCCGTGAGGTCGCCGGAGACGGCGGCGAGCGCGGCGACCTGGGCCACGTTCGAGACGTTCGAGGTGGCGTGAGACTGGAGGTTGGTCGCGGCCTTGATGACGTCCTTCGGGCCGATGACCCAGCCCACGCGCCAGCCGGTCATCGCGTACGTCTTGGCGACGCCGTTGACGACGATGCACTTGTCGCGCAGCTCGGGCACCACCACGGGCAGCGAGTGGAACTCCGCGTCGCCGTAGACCAGGTGCTCGTAGATCTCGTCGGTCAGGACCCACAGGCCCTTCTCGGCGGCCCAGCGGCCGATCTCCTCGATCTGCTCGCGGGTGTAGACCGCGCCCGTCGGGTTGGACGGGGAGACGAAGAGCAGCACCTTGGTGTTCTCGGTGCGGGCGGCCTCGAGCTGCTCGACCGAGACGCGGTAGCCGGTGGTCTCGTCGGCGACGACGTCCACCGGGACACCGCCGGCGAGACGGATGGACTCCGGGTAGGTCGTCCAGTACGGCGCGGGGACGATGACCTCGTCGCCCGGGTCGAGGATCGCGGCGAAGGCCTCGTAGATGGCCTGCTTGCCGCCGTTGGTGACCAGGACCTGGGCGGCCTCCACCTCGAGGCCGGAGTCGCGCAGCGTCTTCGCGGCGATCGCGGCCTTCAGCTCGGGAAGCCCGCCGGCCGGCGTGTAGCGGTGGTACTTGGGGTTCGAGCAGGCCTCGATGGCGGCCTGGACGATGTAGTCCGGGGTCGGGAAGTCGGGCTCACCGGCGCCGAAGCCGATCACCGGACGTCCGGCGGCCTTGAGTGCCTTGGCCTTGGCGTCCACGGCGAGGGTGGCGGATTCGGAGATCGCGCCGACTCGGGCGGAGACCCGGCGCTCGGTGGGAGGGGTTGCAGGGCTCATGACCCCATCGTTTCAGACCGGAATCACCCCCGGCACACGGGTTTCACGGACTGAACAAGGGCAGAACATCCGTCCGGATCCGCGCGCTCCACCAGTGGATCTTCAACGCGGCGGGCCCGTACCGACACTTTCTGTTCGACGCCCGGCTCCGGACCACGTACACTCTCACCTCGTTGGCCTTCACCGGCCGCGCTCAACCGGTGCACACCGAGCACCCGGTCGAATGCGGTACGTTGGGGGAAATCAAAGGGTCGTAGCTCAATTGGTAGAGCACTGGTCTCCAAAACCAGCGGTTGGGGGTTCAAGTCCCTCCGGCCCTGCTACACACACCTTTCGCGGATGTGTGCGCATGTACGTACTGCAATGCACCGCCGTGCGGCTCAACCGGGCGCGGCACGGTCACGACCCGGGAATCAGGTGAGGACGAGTGACGGACGCCGTGGGCTCCATCGACATGCCTGATGCCGAGGCGCCGGAGTCCAAGAAGAAGGCCCGCAAGGGCGGTAAGCGTGCCAAGAAGGGCCCGCTGAAGCGCCTTGCCACCTTCTACCGCCAGATCGTCGCGGAACTCCGGAAGGTTGTCTGGCCGACTCGCAATCAGCTGACGACTTACACCACAGTGGTGATTGTGTTCGTCGTCATCATGATCGGCCTGGTCACCGTGATTGACTATGGGCTCAACCACGCCGCCAAGTACGTCTTCGGCTGAGCCGAGAGCGAAGGGCGCCGTCACCGGCGCCCCTTTCGCGCGTTCCACCCCCATGTAACCAGGAAGAAGCAGCCACCGTGTCTGACCCGAACCTGAACGATTCCTCCGAGTCGGTCGAGTCCGTAGACGACGAGCTCGAGATCGTCGAGGGAGCGGACGTCGTGGACGAGTTCGAGGCTGCCGATGCCGCCGCCGGCGAGAGCGCCGAGGACGCGGCCCTGCACGTCGAGGACGAGTCCGGTGAGGACGTCGAGGACGCCGAGGACGAGGGCGTTTCCGACGAGGCACTCGCCGACGAGGCCGAAGAAGAGGCCGAGCCCGAAGTCGAGGCCGAGCCCGTCGACCCCGTGACCGCCCTGCGCGACGAACTGCGCCTGCTCCCCGGCGAGTGGTACGTCATCCACACGTACGCCGGTTACGAGAACCGCGTGAAGACCAACCTCGAGCAGCGTGCCGTCTCGCTGAACGTCGAGGACTTCATCTTCCAGGCCGAGGTGCCGCAGGAAGAGGTCGCGCAGATCAAGAACGGCGAGCGCAAGACGATCAAGCAGAACAAGCTCCCGGGCTACGTCCTGGTCCGTATGGACCTGACGAACGAGTCCTGGGGCGTCGTCCGCAACACTCCCGGCGTCACCGGCTTCGTGGGCAACGCCTACGACCCGTACCCGCTGACCCTGGACGAGATCGTCAAGATGCTCGCCCCGGAGGCCGAGGAGAAGGCCGCCCGCGAGGCCGCCGAGGCCGAGGGCAGGCCCGCTCCGCAGCGCAAGGTCGAGGTCCAGGTGCTGGACTTCGAGGTCGGCGACTCGGTCACCGTCACCGACGGCCCGTTCGCCACGCTGCAGGCCACCATCAACGAGATCAACGCCGACTCGAAGAAGGTCAAGGGCCTCGTCGAGATCTTCGGCCGCGAGACCCCGGTCGAGCTTTCCTTCGACCAGATCCAGAAGAACTAACACCTTCTGGCGTACGTCTTCCGAACAGGTCAGACGGGCTGTCGCAGCCGGTCTGACCTGCTCGGTTTTTAGCCGCGCACAGATACCCGTTATCGTTGTGCGGTATGCCTTCATCCGGATCATTTGCTCGGTTGAAGGCAGCCGTCCGGGGCGACTCGGACGTAGGAAGGCGAAAACGAAAGAGGACCCGGAATGCCTCCCAAGAAGAAGAAGGTCACGGGGCTTATCAAGCTCCAGATCAACGCCGGTGCGGCGAACCCGGCCCCGCCGGTCGGCCCCGCGCTCGGTCAGCACGGCGTCAACATCATGGAGTTCTGCAAGGCCTACAACGCCGCGACCGAGTCGCAGCGTGGCTGGGTCATCCCGGTGGAGATCACGGTCTACGAAGACCGCTCCTTCACCTTCGTGACCAAGACTCCGCCGGCCGCCAAGATGATCCTCAAGGCCGCGGGTGTCGAGAAGGGCTCCGGCGAGCCGCACAAGACCAAGGTCGCCAAGATCAGCCAGGCGCAGGTCCGCGAGATCGCCACGACCAAGATGCCCGACCTCAACGCCAACGACCTGGACGCCGCCGCGAAGATCATCGCCGGCACCGCCCGTTCCATGGGCATCACGGTCGAGGGCTGACACCCACCTTCGTAGGAAATCTGCGGCTCCGGCCGCACGTGGCAGGGCCTGCTCGGCCCACACCACGACTCCTCAGAACACATCAGGAGCAGTAGTGAGCAAGCGCAGCAAGTCTCTCCGCGCTGCGGACGCCAAGATCGACAGGGCGAAGCTGTACGCCCCGCTCGAGGCCGTCCGTCTCGCCAAGGAGACCTCCACGAGCAAGTACGACGGCACCGTCGAGGTCGCCTTCCGTCTGGGTGTCGACCCGCGCAAGGCCGACCAGATGGTCCGTGGCACCGTGAACCTGCCGCACGGCACCGGCAAGACCGCCCGGGTCCTGGTCTTCGCGACCGGTGACCGTGCTGCGGCCGCGGAGGCCGCGGGCGCCGACATCGTCGGCTCCGACGAACTGATCGACGAGGTCGCGAAGGGCCGTCTGGACTTCGACGCCGTCGTCGCCACCCCGGACCTCATGGGCAAGGTCGGCCGCCTCGGCCGCGTGCTCGGTCCCCGTGGTCTCATGCCGAACCCCAAGACCGGCACCGTGACCCCCGACGTCGCCAAGGCTGTCACCGAGATCAAGGGTGGCAAGATCGAGTTCCGCGTCGACAAGCACTCGAACCTGCACTTCATCATCGGCAAGGTGTCCTTCGACGACACCCAGCTGGTGGAGAACTACGGTGCGGCCCTCGACGAGATCCTTCGTCTGAAGCCGTCGGCCGCCAAGGGTCGCTACATCAAGAAGGCCGCGTTCAGCTCGACGATCGGCCCCGGCGTCCCCGTCGACCCCAACCGCACCCGCAACCTCCTCGTCGAGGAGGACCCGGCCGCCGTCTGAGCCTTCCGCTCACCCCGGTGACCGCGTCGCGCACGCGTATCTGAACGGGCCCCGCAACCTTTCGAGGTGCGGGGCCCGTCCTCATGTGCAGAAGTCTTTCCGGCCTTCGCGGGGCGAACGGCCCCGGGAGGAATCCGGATACGAGTGTCGGTGGGCTGCGCTAGCGTGCGGTTCACAGAGTTCGCATAGGGGTGGGGACGAATGAAGAGCACCATGGTCCGCCGTGTGAGTGTCTCGATCGCGCTGACGACGGCGCTGGCTGGGGTGGCGGCCTGCAACTCCTCCGACTCGTCCGGGAGTTCGGACAAGGGCGACAAGGCCGGCCACAAGAGCGCCACGCGCGTCAGCCCCATCGCGGCCCTGCGCTCCGCGGAGAGGTCCACCGACGGCGCGGACTCCGCCAGGATCGAGTCCACGACGACCCTGGGCACGCTGATGTCCATGAAGTCGGGCGGTGTCATGGCCTGGGGCGACGGCTTCACCGGCGACATGACGATCACGTACACCGGCGGCACGATGGCCGACACGATGCGCCAGATGGGCAGCGACTCCATGGAGGCCCGCTATCTGTCCGACGCCTACTACGCGAAGATGGGCGACGCCTACGCCCGGCAGGTGGGCGGCACGCACTGGATCCGGTACGGGTACGACGACCTGGCGAAGCTCGGCGGCGGCTCCGGCGCGCTCCTGAAGGACCAGATGCAGAACAGCTCGCCGAACCAGTCGGTGAAGCTCCTGCTGGCCTCCGGCGACGTGAAGAAGGTCGGCGAGGAGACGGTCCGCGGCAAGAGGACCACGCACTACGCGGGCACGGTGGACGTCGGCGACCTCGCGGCCCGGAGCTCCCACCTCACCGGGAGCCAGCTCTCCGACATGAAGAAGCAGTTCAACCAGGCCGGCATCACCACCGAGGACGTCGGCATCTGGGTCGACGCCGAGGACCTGCTCGTCAAGGCCGTCTCCAAGGCCGCGATGGCGAGCGGCACGATGTCCTCCACGACGTACTACAGCGACTACGGCGTGAAGGTCTCCGCCGTCGCGCCCCCGGCCGGTG
Source organism: Streptomyces sp. NPDC005070 (assembly GCF_053600395.1). Classification (NCBI taxonomy): domain Bacteria; kingdom Bacillati; phylum Actinomycetota; class Actinomycetes; order Kitasatosporales; family Streptomycetaceae; genus Streptomyces; species Streptomyces sp. NPDC005070. Next base: position 15,349 of record NZ_JBSFZS010000067.1, read on the forward strand.
ACACCACGGACTTCAAGGACATCCTGAAGAAGCAGGGCTTGACGCCCGGCAGCGGCGACACCGCGAGCGGCTCGGGCACCGACTCCCCCTCCTGAGGCCCCGGAGTGGCCCGAAACCCAGGTGATCATTCGAACCGCCTGAGCTACGCTCGCGCCGAATCTGTGAATCGTGCATCTGTTCCTTGGGGGGAACCTTGAAGCTTTCTGTGAGCACTTCGGCAGGGCGCCGGGCGACCGGCGCGGCCCTCGCGGCGCTGGTCCTCGGCGGGGGAGCGGTGGGCTGTTCGAAGGGTGGCGCGGAGGAGTCCCCCGCGCTGACGCCCGCCGCGGCCGTGGCGAAGGCGGCGAAGAAGACCGACGACATCACCTCGTTCCACTACCGGATGACCGGCAAGGTTCCGGGAGAGGGCCGCGTCAGCGGTGAGGCGGCGATGAGCGTGAAGCCGCTGGCCATGAGCATGAAGATGACCGCCGAGGACCAGGCCACCGACGGCCCGGTCGAGATCCGCCTCGTGAACAACGCGATGTACATCGGCGGGGGCGCCCAGGCCGCCAAGGAGATGGACGGCAAGAGCTGGATCAAGTTCGACATGTCCGCCCTGGGCGCGGACAAGGAGCTGAACGCGGGCCAGCTCGGCGGCGGACAGGCCGACAAGAACCCCGCCGCCGAGTCCACCCTCCTCACCGGCTCCAAGGACGTGAAGAAGGTCGGGACCGAGACCGTCGAGGGCGTGAAGACCACGCACTACAAGGGGACGATCCCCCTGGACGCGTTCCGCAAGTCGCTCAAGAGCCAGGACAAGGCCACGCGTGAGAAGCGGGAGAAGGCCCTCGACCAGTACACCAAGATGGGCATCGACGCGATCACGATGGACATGTGGATCGACGGCGACGACCACACCAAGCAGTTCCGCATGCGGGGGACCGCCGACAAGGGTCCGCTCGACATGACCATCACCTTCCTGGACTACAACAAGCCCGTGACCGTGACCGCTCCGCCAGCCAAGGACACCGTCGACCTCGCCGAGATGATGAAGGGCGCCCAGGAGGGCTGATCCGCGCCGCCGGGTCAGCCGGACGCGGCCGGTGACGGCCGCGAGACGCGGCCGGCGGCCGGGCCGTTCGGCCGGATTTGCTTGACGGCGTCCCCTTCACGTACTCTCCTCGAGAAGCCAAAGACCGCTGGTCGTTGCCACGTGCTCGCAAGAGGACGGGGTGACCGAAGGATCCGCACTGCGGACGACCCGCGCAGGTGTTTGTGGATGTGTTCCCGGAGTTCGCACGCTCAGCGTGTGGAGTAATCCGGTCGAGCTACGCCCCGTGCGCCTGCGCCGGGGCGTTTTTGTTGTGTCGGCCCCTTCTGAGCGGTCCTCATCACCCGGAAGGAGGCCGACGCTCTATGGCAAGGCCCGACAAGGCTGCCGCGGTAGCCGAGCTCGCGGACCAGTTCCGCAGCTCGAACGCCGCCGTGCTGACCGAGTACCGGGGTCTCACCGTGGCGCAGCTCAAGACGCTGCGCCGTTCGCTCGGTGAAGACGCCCAGTACGCCGTGGTGAAGAACACGCTGACCAAGATTGCGGCCAACGAGGCCGGGATCTCGACGCTCGACGACCTGTTCAACGGTCCGACGGCGGTCGCCTTCATCTCCGGTGACCCGGTGACGTCGGCGAAGGGTCTTCGTGACTTTGCCAAGGACAACCCCAACCTCGTCATCAAGGGCGGTGTCCTTGACGGCAAGGCGCTGTCCGCCGACGAGATCAAGAAGCTTGCGGACCTCGAGTCCCGCGAGGTTCTGCTCGCCAAGCTGGCGGGTGCCTTCAAGGGCAAGCAGACGCAGACTGCTCGCCTCTTCCAGGCCCTGCCCTCGAAGTTCGTCCGCACCGCGGAGGCGCTTCGTGTCAAGCAGGCCGAGCAGGGCGGTGCCGAGTAATTCGGCTCGCGCATTGACCGCCGCCTGAGGCGACGGTCGTAGCGGGCCGAACGTACGCCCGCCTCACCAGTACATCCGGCACCTGCCGAATTAGTGGAAGGACGCCATCATGGCGAAGCTGTCCCAGGAAGAGCTGCTCGCGCAGTTCGAGAACCTCACCCTCATCGAGCTCGCCGAGTTCGTGAAGGCCTTCGAGGAGAAGTTCGACGTCACCGCCGCCGCCGCGGTCGCCGTTGCCGGTCCGGCCGGCCCCGCTGCCGTCGAGGCCGTCGAGGAGCAGGACGAGTTCGACGTCATCCTCACGGGTGCCGGCGAGAAGAAGATCCAGGTCATCAAGGTCGTGCGTGAGCTCACCTCGCTGGGCCTGAAGGAGGCCAAGGACCTCGTCGACGGCGCTCCGAAGCCCGTCCTCGAGAAGGTCGCCAAGGAGGCCGCCGAGAAGGCTGCCGAGTCCCTCAAGGGCGCCGGCGCCTCCGTCGAGGTCAAGTAACTCGACGAGTCCCCCGAGGACTCCTGTGAAGCTGTCACAGCCGCTCTCGTAGCGCTGTAACGCTGACGCACCGAAGAGCGATCACCCAACTGGGTGGTCGCTCTTCGGCGTTCCAGGGGGTCCCTGAAGCGGCAGCCTTGCGCTGCGGGTCGCGACGAGTATGGTGATCTTCGTTGTGCCTCCGACCACCTGTGACAGGCAGAGGGGCGGGTTGCAAGGCGGGCCGTACGTGACGATCGCGGCACTTGCTTTGGGCATGGGGGGCCTTGACGAACGGCACGCAGCGCGCAATTCTCAGGACGCGTCGTCACAACGATCCGTATCCGAGGCATGGATCGCTGACGAAGAGGGCAGTATCGATGTGCATTGAGGGCGTGGCTTGCTCCAGGTGTTGAGAACAGTGGGAGTCTCAAGAAACCGGGACTGGACATCAGTGGGCCTAGTGGCTACACTGACCCTTTGCGCTGCCTGTTAGCTGCCTCCTGCCCGTCACCAGGGGCATGCCCGTGTTTGAACATCGACTGTTGGACCATCTCTGACCTGGCCGTTGTCCGGCCGGATCGGGAACGGTCCGAGGCTTTGTCCGACATGGGACCGGTACGCGCGTAGTGAGTCCGAGCCCTCGGAAGGACCCCCTCTTGGCCGCCTCGCGCACTGCCTTGACCGCGAATACGAACAACGGCGCCAGCACCGCCCCGCTGCGCATCTCCTTTGCAAAGATCAAGGAGCCCCTCGAGGTTCCGAACCTTCTTGCGCTGCAAACCGAGAGCTTCGACTGGCTGCTCGGCAACGACGCGTGGAAGGCTCGTGTCGAGGCGGCTCTGGACAGCGGACAGGACGTCCCCACCAAGTCCGGTCTGGAGGAGATCTTCGAGGAGATCTCCCCGATCGAGGACTTCAGTGGGTCGATGTCCCTGACGTTCCGCGACCACCGCTTCGAGCCCCCGAAGAACTCCATCGACGAGTGCAAGGACCGCGACTTCACGTACGCGGCCCCGCTCTTCGTCACCGCCGAGTTCACCAACAACGAGACCGGCGAGATCAAGTCCCAGACGGTCTTCATGGGCGACTTCCCGCTCATGACCAACAAGGGCACCTTCGTCATCAACGGCACCGAGCGTGTCGTCGTGTCGCAGCTGGTCCGCTCGCCGGGTGTCTACTTCGACTCCTCCATCGACAAGACGTCCGACAAGGACATCTTCTCGACCAAGGTCATCCCGTCCCGGGGTGCCTGGCTGGAGATGGAGATCGACAAGCGCGACATGGTCGGTGTCCGCATCGACCGCAAGCGCAAGCAGTCCGTCACCGTGCTCCTGAAGGCTCTCGGTTGGACCACCGAGCAGATCCTCGAGGAGTTCGGCGAGTACGAGTCGATGCGCGCCACCCTGGAGAAGGACCACACCCAGGGCCAGGACGACGCGCTGCTCGACATCTACCGCAAGCTGCGTCCTGGCGAGCCGCCGACCCGTGAGGCCGCGCAGACGCTTCTGGAGAACCTCTACTTCAACCCGAAGCGCTACGACCTCGCCAAGGTCGGCCGGTACAAGGTCAACAAGAAGCTGGCCGGAACCGCGCCGCTCGACGCCGGGATCCTGACCGTCGAGGACATCATCTCGTCGATCAAGTACCTGGTGAAGCTGCACGCCGGTGAGACCGAGACCGTTGGTGACAACGGCACCTCGATCGTCGTCGAGACCGACGACATCGACCACTTCGGCAACCGTCGTCTGCGCAACGTCGGCGAGCTCATCCAGAACCAGGTCCGCACGGGTCTGGCTCGTATGGAGCGCGTCGTCCGCGAGCGCATGACGACTCAGGACGTCGAGGCGATCACGCCGCAGACCCTGATCAACATCCGGCCGGTCGTCGCCTCCATCAAGGAGTTCTTCGGCACCAGCCAGCTGTCGCAGTTCATGGACCAGAACAACCCGCTGTCGGGTCTCACCCACAAGCGCCGTCTGTCGGCTCTTGGCCCGGGTGGTCTCTCCCGTGAGCGGGCCGGCTTCGAGGTCCGTGACGTGCACCCGTCGCACTACGGCCGCATGTGCCCGATCGAGACCCCTGAAGGCCCGAACATCGGCCTGATCGGCTCGCTCGCCTCCTACGGCCGCGTGAACGCGTTCGGTTTCGTCGAGACGCCCTACCGCCGGGTCACCGACGGTGTCGTCACCGACGAGGTCGACTACCTCACGGCCGACGAAGAGGACCGATTCGTCATCGCGCAGGCCAACGCGCCGCTGACGGACGAGTTCCGCTTCGAGGAGTCCCGCGTCCTGGTCCGCCGTCGTGGCGGAGAGGTCGACTACGTCCCCGGTGAGGACGTCGACTACATGGACGTCTCCCCGCGCCAGATGGTGTCGGTCGCGACCGCGATGATCCCGTTCCTGGAGCACGATGACGCCAACCGTGCCCTCATGGGCGCGAACATGATGCGTCAGGCCGTTCCGCTCATCAAGTCCGAGGCGCCGCTGGTCGGCACCGGCATGGAGTACCGCTGCGCGGTCGACGCCGGTGACGTCCTGAAGTCGGAGAAGGACGGTGTGGTCCAGGAGGTCTCCGCGGACTACATCACCACCGCCAACGACGACGGCACGTACACCACGTACCGCCTGCACAAGTTCTCCCGGTCGAACCAGGGCACCTCCGTCAACCAGAAGGTTGTCGTGGACGAGGGCGCCCGCGTGATCGAGGGCCAGGTCCTGGCCGACGGTCCCGCGACCGAGGACGGCGAGATGGCGCTGGGCAAGAACCTGCTCGTCGCGTTCATGCCGTGGGAGGGTCACAACTACGAGGACGCGATCATCCTGTCGCAGCGCCTCGTGCAGGACGACGTCCTCTCCTCGATCCACATCGAGGAGCACGAGGTCGACGCCCGTGACACCAAGCTCGGCCCCGAGGAGATCACCCGGGACATCCCGAACGTCTCCGAGGAGGTCCTCGCCGACCTCGACGAGCGCGGCATCATCCGTATCGGTGCCGAGGTCGTCGCCGGCGACATCCTCGTCGGCAAGGTCACGCCCAAGGGTGAGACCGAGCTGACGCCGGAGGAGCGCCTGCTGCGCGCGATCTTCGGTGAGAAGGCCCGTGAGGTCCGTGACACCTCCCTGAAGGTCCCGCACGGCGAGATCGGCAAGGTCATCGGTGTCCGCGTCTTCGACCGCGAAGAGGGCGACGAGCTGCCGCCGGGCGTGAACCAGCTGGTTCGTGTCTACGTGGCGCAGAAGCGCAAGATCACGGACGGTGACAAGCTCGCCGGCCGTCACGGCAACAAGGGTGTCATCTCGAAGATCCTGCCGATCGAGGACATGCCGTTCCTGGAGGACGGCACCCCGGTCGACATCATCCTCAACCCGCTCGGTGTCCCGTCCCGAATGAACCCGGGACAGGTCCTGGAGATCCACCTCGGCTGGCTCGCCAGCCGCGGCTGGGACGTCTCCGGTCTCGCGGACGACTGGGCACAGCGCCTGCAGTCCATCGGCGCCGACCAGGTCGCCCCGGGCACCAACGTCGCCACCCCCGTCTTCGACGGTGCGCGTGAGGACGAGCTCGCGGGTCTCTTCGAGCACACCCTGCCCAACCGCGACGGCGACCGCCTGGTCCTCCCGTCCGGCAAGGCGAGGCTGTTCGACGGCCGCTCCGGCGAGCCGTTCCCGGACCCGGTCTCGATCGGGTACATGTACATCCTCAAGCTGCACCACCTGGTCGACGACAAGCTGCACGCCCGCTCGACCGGTCCGTACTCGATGATCACCCAGCAGCCGCTGGGTGGTAAGGCTCAGTTCGGTGGCCAGCGCTTCGGTGAGATGGAGGTGTGGGCGCTGGAGGCGTACGGCGCCGCTTACGCCCTCCAGGAGCTGCTGACGATCAAGTCCGACGACGTGACCGGCCGCGTGAAGGTCTACGAGGCCATCGTCAAGGGCGAGAACATCCCCGAGCCCGGCATCCCCGAGTCCTTCAAGGTGCTCATCAAGGAGATGCAGTCCCTGTGCCTCAACGTGGAGGTGCTGTCCTCGGACGGCATGTCCATCGAGATGCGCGACACCGACGAGGACGTCTTCCGCGCGGCGGAGGAGCTCGGCATCGACCTGTCCCGGCGCGAGCCGAGCAGCGTCGAAGAGGTCTGACGGGAGTCCGGCCGGGCCTTGGACACCTGTGGAAAAGGTGATCAAGGCCCGCCGGCCCCAGGACCCCCGTATCAGACCCCTAAGACTTACAACCCTGAGAGGGATTGACGCATAGTGCTCGACGTCAACTTCTTCGATGAGCTCCGGATCGGTCTGGCCACCGCTGACGACATCCGTCAGTGGAGCCATGGCGAGGTCAAGAAGCCTGAGACCATCAACTACCGCACCCTCAAGCCCGAAAAGGACGGACTCTTCTGCGAGAAGATCTTCGGTCCGACCCGGGACTGGGAGTGCTACTGCGGCAAGTACAAGCGTGTCCGCTTCAAGGGCATCATCTGTGAGCGCTGTGGCGTCGAGGTCACTCGCGCCAAGGTGCGTCGTGAGCGGATGGGCCACATCGAGCTGGCCGCTCCCGTCACCCACATCTGGTACTTCAAGGGCGTTCCGTCGCGTCTTGGCTACCTGCTCGACCTCGCCCCGAAGGACCTCGAGAAGGTCATCTACTTCGCCGCGTACATGATCACGTACGTCGACGAGGAGCGCCGCACCCGCGACCTGCCCTCGCTGGAGGCCCACGTCTCCGTCGAGCGCCAGCAGGTCGAGAACCGTCGCGACGCCGACCTCGAGGCCCGCGCCAAGAAGCTCGAGACCGACCTGGCCGAGCTGGAGGCCGAGGGCGCCAAGGCCGACGTGCGCCGCAAGGTGCGCGAGGGTGCCGAGCGTGAGATGAAGCAGCTCCGTGACCGTGCGCAGCGCGAGATCGACCGTCTCGACGAGGTGTGGACCCGCTTCAAGAACCTCAAGGTCCAGGACCTGGAGGGCGACGAGCTCCTCTACCGCGAGCTGCGTGACCGCTTCGGCACGTACTTCGACGGTTCGATGGGTGCCGCGGCGCTGCAGAAGCGCCTCGAGTCCTTCGACCTGGACGAGGAGGCCGAGCGCCTCCGCGAGATCATCCGCACCGGCAAGGGCCAGAAGAAGACCCGTGCGCTCAAGCGCCTCAAGGTCGTCTCCGCGTTCCTGCAGACCAGCAACAGCCCCAAGGGCATGGTGCTCGACTGCGTGCCGGTCATCCCGCCGGACCTTCGCCCGATGGTGCAGCTCGACGGTGGCCGCTTCGCGACCTCCGACCTGAACGACCTGTACCGCCGTGTGATCAACCGCAACAACCGTCTGAAGCGGCTTCTCGACCTCGGCGCGCCCGAGATCATCGTGAACAACGAGAAGCGCATGCTCCAGGAGGCCGTCGACGCGCTCTTCGACAACGGCCGTCGTGGCCGCCCGGTGACGGGCCCCGGCAACCGTCCGCTGAAGTCGCTGTCCGACATGCTCAAGGGCAAGCAGGGTCGATTCCGTCAGAACCTGCTCGGCAAGCGTGTGGACTACTCCGCGCGTTCCGTGATCGTCGTCGGTCCGCAGCTGAAGCTGCACCAGTGCGGTCTGCCGAAGGCCATGGCGCTGGAGCTCTTCAAGCCGTTCGTGATGAAGCGACTGGTCGACCTGAACCACGCGCAGAACATCAAGAGCGCCAAGCGGATGGTCGAGCGCGGCCGCACGGTCGTGTACGACGTTCTCGAAGAGGTCATCGCCGAGCACCCGGTTCTGCTGAACCGTGCGCCCACGCTGCACCGCCTCGGCATCCAGGCCTTCGAGCCGCAGCTGGTCGAGGGCAAGGCCATCCAGATCCACCCGCTCGTCTGCACCGCGTTCAACGCGGACTTCGACGGTGACCAGATGGCCGTGCACCTGCCGCTCTCCGCGGAGGCGCAGGCCGAGGCCCGCATCCTGATGCTGTCCTCGAACAACATCCTCAAGCCGGCCGACGGCCGCCCGGTCACGATGCCGACCCAGGACATGGTCCTCGGTCTGTTCTTCCTGACCACCGACGGCGACCTGCGGAACGTGAAGGGCGAGGACCGCTCCTTCGCTTCCGTGGCCGAGGCGATCATGGCGTTCGACGCCGGCGAGCTCTCGCTCCAGTCGCAGGTGGACATCCGCTTCCCGGTGGGCACCATCCCGCCGCGCGGCTGGACCCCGCCGGCGCAGGAGGAGGGCGAGCCGGAGTGGCAGCAGGGTGACACCTTCCGCCTGCGGACGACCCTGGGCCGCGCGCTCTTCAACGAGCTGCTGCCCGAGGACTACCCGTTCGTCGACTACGAGGTCGGCAAGAAGCAGCTCTCCGAGATCGTCAACGACCTCGCCGAGCGGTACCCCAAGGTCATCGTGGCGGCGACGCTCGACAACCTGAAGGCGTCGGGCTTCTTCTGGGCGACCCGTTCCGGCGTCACCGTGGCCATCTCCGACATCGTCGTTCCGGATGCGAAGCGCGCGATCGTCAAGGGCTACGAGGACCTGGACGAGAAGGTCCAGAAGCAGTACGAGCGCGGTCTGATCACCAAGGAAGAGCGCACGCAGGAGCTCATCGCGATCTGGACCAAGGCGACCAACGAGGTCGCCGAGGCGATGAACGCGAACTTCCCGAAGACCAACCCGGTCTCGATGATGGTGAACTCGGGCGCCCGAGGCAACATGATGCAGATGCGTCAGATCGCCGGTATGCGTGGTCTGGTGTCGAACGCCAAGAACGAGACGATCCCGCGTCCCATCAAGGCGTCCTTCCGTGAAGGTCTGTCCGTGCTGGAGTACTTCATCTCCACCCACGGTGCCCGTAAGGGTCTGGCCGACACCGCCCTGCGTACCGCCGACTCGGGTTACCTCACCCGTCGTCTGGTGGACGTCTCGCAGGACGTCATCATCCGCGAGGAGGACTGCGGCACCGACCGTGGTCTGCGTCTGGCCATCGCCGAGCGCGGCGAGGACGGCGTGCTGCGCAAGACGGAGAACGTCGAGACCAGCGTGTACGCACGTGCGCTGGCCGAGGACATCACCGTCGACGGCAAGGTGCTGGCCCCGGCCAACACCGACCTCGGCGACGTCCTCATCGACGAGCTCGTCAAGCACGGCATCGAGGAGGTCAAGACCCGCTCGGTCCTGACCTGTGAGTCCGCCGTCGGCACCTGCGCCATGTGCTACGGCCGCTCGCTGGCCACCGGCAAGCTGGTCGACATCGGTGAGGCGGTCGGCATCATCGCCGCCCAGTCCATCGGTGAGCCCGGTACCCAGCTCACGATGCGTACCTTCCACACCGGTGGTGTGGCCGGTGACGACATCACCCAGGGTCTGCCCCGTGTCGTCGAGCTCTTCGAGGCTCGTACGCCGAAGGGTGTCGCCCCGATCTCCGAGGCCTCCGGCCGCGTGCGGATCGAGGAGACCGAGAAGACCAAGAAGCTCGTCGTCACCCCGGACGACGGCAGCGACGAGACGGCGTTCCCGATCTCGAAGCGCGCCCGTCTCCTGGTGTCCGAGGGCGAGCACGTCGAGGTGGGCCAGAAGCTCACCGTGGGTGCCACCAACCCGCACGACGTGCTGCGCATCCTGGGTCAGCGTGCCGTCCAGGTCCACCTGGTCGGCGAGGTCCAGAAGGTCTACAACTCGCAGGGTGTGTCGATCCACGACAAGCACATCGAGATCATCATCCGGCAGATGCTGCGCCGTGTGACGATCATCGAGTCGGGCGACGCGGAGCTGCTGCCCGGCGAGCTGGTCGAGCGCTCGAAGTTCGAGACCGAGAACCGTCGTGTGGTCACCGAGGGCGGTCACCCCGCCTCCGGCCGTCCGCAGCTGATGGGTATCACCAAGGCCTCGCTGGCGACGGAGTCCTGGCTGTCGGCCGCCTCCTTCCAGGAGACGACCCGAGTTCTGACGGACGCGGCGATCAACGCCAAGTCCGACAGCCTCATCGGCCTCAAGGAGAACGTCATCATCGGTAAGCTCATCCCGGCCGGTACGGGTCTGTCCCGCTACCGCAACATCCGGGTCGAGCCGACCGAGGAGGCCAAGGCCGCGATGTACTCGGCCGTCGGCTACGACGACATCGACTACTCGCCGTTCGGCACGGGCTCCGGCCAGGCCGTCCCGCTGGAGGACTACGACTACGGTCCGTACAACCAGTGAGCGGCTGCCGGTAGGCGCTAGCTAGTACGAAGGGCGGTCATCCCCGTTGGGGGTGACCGCCCTTCGGCGTTCCCGGTCTCAGCGCGGGAGCTGGAGGTACGGCTCCAGGGCACGCAGCCGGGTGTCGTTGTCGGGGTGGGTGGACAGCAGCCTGGCGAGGCCGCTGGGCTCGTGGAGCTTCTTGCCCTGACTCACGGCGGCCGCCTTCGCCGCGTCCTCCTCGGCCTGGAAGTGGTGCAGGACCTCGGCCATCTCGGGCGCGAAGCCGAGGGCGGCGGACTGCTGGTCGGCGCGCAGTTCGCCGAGGCGGCCGGCCCAGGCGAGGAGGTAGGGCGCGACGACGAGGGGGATGGTGATGTACCAGGCGACGAGGAACCCGGCGACGACGAACATCCCCATGAAGAGGATCAGCAGCCCGGTCGCGGCCGCGGAGAAGACCCCGGCGACGGCGAGCGCGATCCGGGCCATCCCGCGGGTGAAGGCCCAGGCGAGCCGGCCGGGCAGCGAGTACCAGTAGCCGAGGAGTCCGGCCCAGGCGTGGCCGCCGGTGTGGTGGCCGAGCTCATGGGCGAGTACGGCGGCGAGGTTGCTGCTGGGGATCCGGTTGAGGGAGTAGGTGGTGACGCCGACGACGTGGCCGGCCACCGCGACCGCGTTCAGGTCGTCGCTGTTCTCCACCATCAGCTCGTAGGTGTTCGCCTCGATGCCGGCCCGGGCGGTGACCTCGCGCCAGATCGGCTCCAGCCGGGCGCGTTCCTCGGCCAGCGGCGCCCGCAGTTTGAGCACGTGCCGGGCGAAGCGGAGCTCGGTGGGCCGGTGGAAGACGAGGGCTCCGGAGGCCACCCAGGCCACGATGACCAGCCAGCCGACGACCGTGCCGAAGATCCCCAGCGAGAGGGCCGACACCACGGCGAGGCTCACCAGGGCCCCGGGGATCTGGGTGGCGAGCTGTCCGATGGCGGTGGCGTCGGCGCCGCGACGATGGCTCGCCAGGTGGACGCGTGAGCCCTCATGGCGGTAGTCGAGATCGTCGGGCGCGACGGCCTGCCGCGGGACGAACGGCTGCGGCTGCGCCCCCGCGAACCGCGGGTCGGCCCCCGGGCTCCCGGGGTACTGGGGAGGTGCCGGGCTTCCGGCCGCCGCTCCCGGGTACTGCGGGGCCGGTCCGCCGGGGCCGGGGGCTCCGGGGTAGGGACTGCCCGGGTACTGAGGCGCGGGGCCTCCGCCTCCGGGGTACTGGTGTGCCTGGCTCCCGGCTCCTGCCCCCGGGTACCGGGGTGGTGCCGGGCTTCCGGCCGCCGCTCCCGGGTACTGCGGGCCCGGTCCGCCCGGGCCGGGGGCTCCCGGGTACCGAGGGGGGTGCCCTGTCGTCGTGCCCGTGCCCGTGCCCGGGTACTGGGGTGCCGGTCCGCCGGGGTACTGCGGCGGGGGAGCGGAGGCCACCGGGTACTCCGGTGGGGAGGTCGCGGCGCCCTGGTACGGGGTTCCCGGGTACGGGGTTCCTGGATACGGGGTCCCTGGGTACGGGGGCTCGTGGGCCGGGTCTGGGGGCTGGGACATGACGGCTCCTTCGGTGTGGCTGGTGGCTGTGCGGGGACGCCGGCCGGTGGGCGGCGCGGCCGACGGCGCCTCTGCGGGTGTGGTCAGGCGGGCCGGTCGTCCGGAGCGGCGTCCGACGGCACGGCTGCTCGCGGGTCGTCGGGGCGGCCGGGCAGGGGAGGTACGGCCGGCGCCGGTCCCGCGGTGGCGTAGGGCGCCGCGGCGGGCGGTTCGTACGCGGCCTGGCCGTCGAGCCCCCCGGCGTACGGCGGCGGGCCGCCCGCGTACGGAGGCTGGGCCGTGTACGGCGGCTGTCCGGCCGTGCCGCCGGTGTACGGAGGCTGTCCGGCGTAGGGCGGCAGGCCTCCCGCGTAAGGGGTCTGGGGCTGTCCGGTGTACGGGGGCGGGCCGCCGGCGTACGGAGCGTGCTCGCCGTACGGCGGCTGTCCCGCGTACGGGGGCTGGGGCGACGGGCCGGGGTGCGGGGACTGGCCCGGATACGGCGGCTGGGGCGGTGTCTGAGGCTGTCCCGGCGTCGCCCCGGCGGGGAGTGCCCCCTGGCCGTCCCGCGGCGCCGGAGGCGTCTGCTGCTGGATCAGCTCGTCGACGGCCCGCAGGGTCGAGCGAGCCGAGTCGGCCTTCTGGAAGTCCTCCAGACTGTCCCCGGCGAGGACCTGGAGCTGCCCCCTGATGATGGACAACTGGTCCTTCTGGATGGACCCGACGACCATCTTGGTGTCCTCGGGGTGCTGGGACAGATGCACGGCCCAGGCCGCGACGCCTCCGTGCTGGAGGTGGTACTGGTAGAAGCTGATCTTCTCGGCGATCAGATGGTGGTCCTGCTGCTGGCGGAGCATCTCCAGCTCGTGCTGCTGCCGGGCCGCCCGGAGCCGGTACTCGTGCTCGGGGTCGAGCATGTCGGACTCGTAGCGCAGGCTCCGCTGCCGTCGCCGGTGCGTGATGGCCTCGTCGTCCAGCCGCAGCCGTACGGCACAGGTCACGGCCAGCCCGATGCCCGCGGCGAAACCGCCCTCGTCCACGGCCCGCTGCACCGCGCGCTCGGCGGCCGGGCTGTCCTCGATGGAGAAGGCCCGGCTCACCGGTCGCGCGAGCTGGTGCAGTTCGCGGGTGAGCCGGGTCGGCACGTCACGCTCACCGCTCGCCACGTACGCGATCGGGTCCGCGACGCGCCAGGTCAGGTCGGCCGTGGCGCCGAAGGAGAACGCGTCGTCGTCGCTCGGCATCTCCACGGCGAGCTGGACGGGGTGGCTGCCCATGTCCACCTCGTAGACGGAGGTGTAGCGGCGGGTGGCCGCGTCCGAGCGGCTCGGCCGGTGCGGCGGTGTGTAGACGTCGTACGTGCCCTTCGCGGTGACGAACACCAGCGCGTGGTCGATCGCGGTGACCGCTCGGCGGACGGTGTAGTCGAAGCGCGCTATGGGCCGCACGGTGAGCACCGGGTCGATGAGCGTGGTGTGCCGGTTGGCGTCCTGCTGCCACTCCGGCTGACGGCGGAACTCCGCCATGGGTCAACTCCTCGATGGATCTCTCGATGGATCTGGGGTGGAGGGGATCAGAAGGCCGAGCAGCCGCTCGGCCACGGGTGAGCGCGCGCCGCCGTCCTGGGCGGGCAGGCCGGCCAGTTCGTGGCTCAGCCGCTTGCGGTCGTCCGCCGTGGCGATCAGCGCGGGCAGCAGCAGCTCCAGGGCCTGCGCGACGTCCGCGCGGCGCTCGGCCAGCCGTACCCAGGTGCGCAGGGCGGTCAGGGCGCCACGGGTGTGCCCCCGGTCGCCGAGCGCGGTCCGCCAGAGGGTGGCGAGGTCGCGGGCCGAGTCCATCTCGTACATGCCGGTGTCGGCGTACCACTCGACGAGCGCGCCCTCCTCCGCGTTGTCGCAGGAGCGCACGAACGCGGCCAGCGCGAGCGCCCGGACCGAGGCGGTGTCGTGGTGGAGCAGGCGCACCAGTTCGGAGAGCATCTCGCCGCGGCGCCCGCCCACGGACAGCAGCAGGGCCGTCGAGTCGACCAGGTTGTTCGACTCGGTCCTGCTGCTGCCGCCGGCGCGGGCTCGGGCGGCGAGGGCGCTGAGCGCCGGGCCGGCGAGGTCGGGGCGCAGCGGGGTGAGCAGGCCGAAGGCGCGGATCGCGGTCCAGCGGCGGGCCCAGTGGGGGTCCGTGCACCACTGGGTGAGCAGGCGCAGGACGACGGGGGCGTCGAGGAGCTGGGCGAGGGTGAGGGTGTTCGCGGCGGTGACCCGGGGGCCGAAGGCCTTGGACACCGCCCAGCCGTCGATCAGCAGCGCCATCGCCGAGGGCAGGTCGGCGCGGGCCAGCAGCGCGGCGGCCGCGGCGGCCCGGGTACGGACGACCGGACGGCTGTCGCGGGCCAGCTCCTTCAGCCAGGCGACGAGCGCGGGCCGGGCCGACGGATGGCCCGTCCAGACCTCGCCGAGCAGCACCCGCGGGGTGTTCTCCTTCTTGAAGCGGGCCGTGAACTGCGGCACCGGCCCCCAGTCCGTCTCCTCGTCGCGTAACTCGCCCTCGGCCCGTGCCCGCTCCAGCCGGGTTTCGGCGGCGAGTCCGAACACCGGGATCTCCGGCGGCCGCCCGGGATGCTGGAGCCGCTGGAAGTGCACGTACAGCTTGTCGGCGAGTTCGGCGGCGAGCACGTAGGGCGCCTGGTCGAAGACGGCGAGCGAGATGAGGAACGCCTTGTCGCGCAGGGTGGCCTCGGGGTCGCTGAGCCATTCCCGGCACTGCTGCTCGACGGCCGCGTGCCCGAAGTCGGCGAGGCGGGCCGCCGCCTCCTCGCCGCCGTCGTAGCGGGCGACCTCGACGGCGAACCGGGCCACCTCGGCGGGCCGGTGGGCGCCGCGCGCGAGGAAGTCGCGGACGGGGCCGAGGCCGAGCAGGCCGGTGCTGTCTCCGGGCTCTTTCCGCAGGTCGGCCAGGTGGGCGCGCAGTACCGCGGCCGCCTCCGGAGGTTCCCAGACGGACGGGGTGACGCCCAGCAGGAACGGGGACTTCTCCAGGGTCACGACCAGATACCCGCCGGTCTTCGCGAGCCGGTCGCGGACCGCGTACAGGTGGGTGTCGCGCAGCGGGCGGTTGCGGCTCAGCGGCAGGTCGCGCAGGACGTGGCCGCCGGGCGCGGTGAGCTGCCCGGCCAGGGTCGCCGGGCCGGTCTCGGCGGACAGCGCGTGCACGGCGGGCACGCCGAGGCGGTGCAGGAGCATGAGCGCGGCGGCGTAGCGGCCGGTGGAGTGGGCGCCGGCGAGGACGAGGACGCGCTCGTCGCGCAGCCGGGCCAGGGCGGCGGCGAAGGCGGGGCTCTCGACGAAGACCGAGGCGAGCGCGTCGAGCCCCTGCCGGGGGATCTCGCCGGAGGCGTACGCCTGCGACGCGGCGGCCGTCCCGTGATGGTGGATCTCCGTCTTGCCGCCCAGGAACACGTCACGGGCCGAGCCGCCCGCCGACACCCCGTGCTGGGCCCCGGCGACCAGGCTGCCGCCGAAGGCCGCGGCCTCGCTGAAGATGAATCCCGGTGTGTGCGCGACGAGTTCGCGCTGTGCGGCCCGGGCCTCCTGGGTGTCCTCCTCGGGTTCGCCCGCGTCGGGGTCCGCCTCGGGGTCCGGGTGCGGCCCCGGTGTCCACGGCGGGTCCGGCGGTGGTACGTCGTCGAGGCCGCCCCGGTTCGTGGGCGAGGGCACGGTCACGCGGGCTCACCCCCGCTCCGGCCCAGGTGGACGTCCCCGGTGACCTGCCCGCCGGACACCCCGTGCTGGTCCCCCGCGACGAGGCTTCCGCCGAAGCTGGGGGAGCCGCCGCCGAAGTTGAAGACGACGTTGCCGGGCGGCGCGGCGGGCCGGGCGGGGTGCTGCTCGGGCTGCGGGGGCTGAAGGGGTTGCTCGGGGCGCGGGGGCTCGGCTGCCGGTTCCGTCGTCGCCGCCGGTTCCGCTGTCGCCGGTTCCGCCCGGGGTACGGAGGTGTCCGCCCCCGGCGCCGGGCTCTCCCCCGAGCAGTCCGGCGCCGGGGCTCCCCCTCTTTCACTGTGGCCGTCCGCCCCGTACGGGACCGGGCCGTGCAGCCAGGCCCGCAGGGGTCCGTTCTTGCTGTCCACCGTCACCGCGCGGAAGTCCTGCGCCGGGACGCCCGGGTGGTCGTGGCGCACGATCCCGGCGTGCACGCCCTCGGAGACGCACAGCGCGAAGTCGTCCGGCCGCTCCCGCAGGGCGGCGCGCAGCAGTGCGGCGTCGAGGAGCCGGCAGGCGTGGTTGAGGTCGGAGCCGACCCAGCCGTCGTGCTCGTCGACGGCGACGTATCCGGTGGCCACGACACCGCGCAGCCGGATCTGGGCCGAGCTGGACGCTGTCCGGTTGACCGCGCGGAGCAGGTCGGGCACCTCGGTGAGCAGGGTGCGCAGCAGTGCCGTGACGGAGGCGTTGGCGTCGATCAGCTCCATCACCGAGTCGCCGCGGTCCGCCCGCAGGCGCAGCCGCTCGTCGATGCCGGCGCTCTCCAGCGCGCGGTCCGTGATGTCGTACAGCATCCGGCGCAGGTAGGCCTGCTCCACGTCGTCCCGGTCGCTGTACTTCTCGATGTCCAGCAGGAGGATCGTCCGGCTCACGGGGTCGGTCATGGTCGCCTTTCGGTGGGGGCCTCGCCTGGCAAGCAGCGTGGCGTCACCGGTGGGACGGGTGTGAGGACGGATGTCCCACTCGAAGTGTGACCGTGTGCACAGAAGTGGCCCGTGGTCACGGGAGTCCCGGCTGCCGGGGGTACGGCGCCGGGCGGTCCGCAGGGGGAGGGGCCGTCGGCGCGTCCCGGCACGGTCGGACGGTTCATCGCCGGGCGATCCTCCGCAGGACGTCCATGCGCAGGATCACCAGCGTCCGCCGGCCCGTCAGCACCGCTTCCCGCTCCCGGAGTTCCTTCAGCAGGCGCTGGACCATCTCCCGGGAGGCCCCCACCGAGCCCGCGAGCTCCTGTTTGCTCAGCGGGACGGAGAGTTCGATGCCCCCCTCGGTGCGGTGGCCGTTCGTGCGGGCCAGGTCGAGCAGGAGCGCCGCGAAGCGCTCGCGGACGCTCATGGAGGCGAACTCCAGACGGCGGCGGTCGGCGGCCCGGGTGCGGTCGGAGGTGAGACCGAGGAGGGCGAAGGAGACCGCGGGGGAGCCGGCGAGGAAGTCCCGGAACTGTTCGCGTACGAGCGCGACCGTGCGGACCGGTTCCAGGGCCGTCACCGTCGCGGAGCGCGGCCGGCCGGTGAGCGCGGCGGACTCCCCGACGATGTCGCCGGGGCCGCGCAGTGCGAGCAGCGCCTCGTAGCCGTTGGCGGCGGCGGCCGTCACCTTCGTCCAGCCGTGCGTCACGATCAGCACGTGCGAGGAGGGCTCGCTCTGGCGCAGGAGCACCGTCCGGGGTGTGAAGGACAGCTCGTGTCCGAGAGACAGCAGTGCGGAGCGGTCCTCGCTCTCCAGGCGTGCCAGGAACGGCACCCGGTCGTCCAGGCTCTCGTCCCCGGGTAAGGGTGCAGCCGCCATGAGTCCATCCCCCGTCCCCCGATCGGCCCCCGTGGCCGACGCACAGTGACCGGTGCGCGGCAACGGGTCAACGTACTCACCCAGTGTGTGCGGTGCGAACCGAATCGGGGACTTTCATCGCGGAACCGGTGACAAGCTGCGCCAAGTGTGAAGTGCCCCGAGAATGGATCGGGAGAAGTCCGGCGTGTCGGGCACCACGGCATTTGTTTTGACCGGAGTCCGTGAGGTAGGTAGGCTCATACCTTGTGCCTGGGGTGTGCCCTGGCTCCCGTGCGTGCCTTCAGACCGCAAGGGGAGCCGTAAGCGGCCACCGCAATCTGCGCCCTTTCCGCCTTGCGGAGAGGGGTCCGCAGTATTCGACACACCCGACCGCGTGGGTCGGTGGCGTTCCAGGTTAGCTTCACCATTCGGCACACAGAAACCGGAGAAGTAGTGCCTACGATCCAGCAGCTGGTCCGGAAGGGCCGGCAGGACAAGGTCGAGAAGAACAAGACGCCCGCACTCGAGGGTTCGCCCCAGCGTCGTGGCGTCTGCACGCGTGTGTTCACGACCACCCCGAAGAAGCCGAACTCGGCCCTGCGCAAGGTCGCGCGTGTGCGTCTGACCAGCGGGATCGAAGTCACCGCTTACATCCCGGGTGAGGGACACAACCTGCAGGAGCACTCCATCGTGCTCGTGCGCGGCGGCCGTGTGAAGGACCTGCCGGGTGTTCGCTACAAGATCATCCGAGGTTCCCTGGACACCCAGGGTGTCAAGAACCGCAAGCAGGCCCGCAGCCGCTACGGCGCCAAGAAGGAGAAGTAGAAAATGCCTCGTAAGGGCCCCGCCCCGAAGCGCCCGGTCATCATCGACCCGGTCTACGGTTCCCCTCTGGTGACCTCCCTCATCAACAAGGTGCTGATGAACGGCAAGCGCTCCACCGCCGAGCGCATCGTTTACGGCGCCATGGAGGGTCTGCGTGAGAAGACGGGCAACGACCCGGTCATCACGCTGAAGCGCGCGCTTGAGAACATCAAGCCGACCCTCGAAGTCAAGTCCCGCCGCGTCGGCGGTGCGACGTACCAGGTGCCGATCGAGGTCAAGCCCGGTCGCGCCAGCACGCTCGCGCTGCGCTGGCTCGTCGGTTACTCCCGCGCCCGCCGCGAGAAGACCATGACCGAGCGTCTGCTCAACGAACTTCTCGACGCCTCCAACGGCCTTGGTGCCGCTGTGAAGAAGCGCGAGGACACCCACAAGATGGCCGAGTCCAACAAGGCCTTCGCGCACTACCGCTGGTAGTCGCTACCCACATCGAGACCGAGAGAAGACCGAAGCCTTATGGCTACCACTTCACTTGACCTGGCCAGGGTCCGCAACATCGGGATCATGGCCCACATCGACGCGGGCAAGACGACCACCACTGAGCGGATCCTCTTCTACACCGGCGTCAGCTACAAGATCGGTGAAGTCCACGACGGCGCCGCCACCATGGACTGGATGGAGCAGGAGCAGGAGCGTGGCATCACGATCACCTCTGCTGCCACCACCTGTCACTGGCCGCTCGAGGACGACGACTACACGATCAACATCATC
The DNA here is from genome assembly GCF_053600395.1 of Streptomyces sp. NPDC005070. Classification (NCBI taxonomy): domain Bacteria; kingdom Bacillati; phylum Actinomycetota; class Actinomycetes; order Kitasatosporales; family Streptomycetaceae; genus Streptomyces; species Streptomyces sp. NPDC005070. The sequence continues at coordinate 34,560 of NZ_JBSFZS010000067.1, forward strand.
GACACCCCGGGGCACGTCGACTTCACGGTCGAGGTGGAGCGCTCGCTGCGCGTCCTCGACGGTGCTGTCACGGTGTTCGACGGTGTCGCCGGTGTCGAGCCGCAGTCCGAGACGGTGTGGCGTCAGGCCGACCGTTACGGCGTGCCGCGCATCTGCTTCGTGAACAAGCTGGACCGTACCGGCGCCGAGTTCCACCGCTGTGTGGACATGATCAAGGACCGGCTCGGTGCCGTTCCGATCATCATGCAGCTCCCCATCGGTGCCGAGCTGGACTTCAAGGGCGTTGTGGACCTGGTCCGCATGAAGGCGCTCGTGTGGTCCGCCGAGGCGGCCAAGGGCGAGATGTACGACGTCGTCGACATCCCGGCCACGCACGCCGAGGCCGCCGAGCTGTACCGCGGTCAGCTCGTCGAGACCGTCGCGGAGCACGACGACGAGATCATGGAGCTGTTCCTGGAGGGCCAGGAGCCCACCGCGGAGCAGCTGTACGCCGCGGTCCGTCGCGTCACCATCGCGTCCGGCAAGTCCGAGGGCGTCACGGTCACCCCGGTGTTCTGTGGCACCGCGTTCAAGAACAAGGGCGTTCAGCCCCTGCTCGACGCGGTCGTGCGCTACCTCCCGACTCCGCTTGACGTCGAGGCCATCGAGGGCCACGACGTGAAGGACGCGGAGCTCGTGGTCAAGCGCAAGCCGTCGGTCGACGAGCCGCTGTCCGCGCTCGCGTTCAAGATCATGAGCGACCCGCACCTGGGCAAGCTCACCTTCGTCCGGGTGTACTCGGGCCGCCTGGAGACCGGCACTGCGGTGCTGAACTCCGTCAAGGGCAAGAAGGAGCGCATCGGCAAGATCTACCGCATGCACGCGAACAAGCGTGAGGAGATCGAGGCGGTGGGCGCCGGTGACATCGTCGCCGTGATGGGTCTGAAGCAGACCACGACCGGTGAGACGCTCTGCGATGACAAGAACCCGGTGATCCTGGAGTCCATGGACTTCCCGGCGCCGGTCATCCAGGTCGCCATCGAGCCCAAGTCCAAGGGTGACCAGGAGAAGCTGGGTGTCGCCATCCAGCGTCTCGCGGAGGAGGACCCCTCCTTCCACGTTCACTCGGACGAGGAGACGGGCCAGACCATCCTCGGCGGTATGGGCGAGCTGCACCTCGAGGTGCTGGTCGACCGTATGAAGCGCGAGTTCAGGGTCGAAGCCAACGTCGGTAAGCCGCAGGTCGCCTACCGTGAGACGATCCGCAAGACCGTCGAGCGTCACGACTACACCCACAAGAAGCAGACCGGTGGTACCGGTCAGTTCGCCAAGGTGCAGATCGCGATCGAGCCCATCACCGAGACCGACGGTCCGGCGTACGAGTTCGTGAACAAGGTCACCGGTGGCCGTATCCCGCGGGAGTACATCCCGTCGGTGGACGCCGGTGCGCAGGAGGCCATGCAGTTCGGCATCCTGGCCGGCTACGAGATGACGGGCGTTCGCGTCATTCTTCTCGACGGCGGCTATCACGAGGTCGACTCCTCCGAGCTCGCGTTCAAGATCGCCGGTTCGCAGGCCTTCAAGGAGGCCGCGCGCAAGGCGTCCCCCGTGCTCCTTGAGCCGATGATGGCCGTCGAGGTCACCACGCCCGAGGAGTCGATGGGTGATGTCATCGGCGACCTCAACTCCCGCCGTGGCCAGATCCAGGCCATGGAGGAGCGCAGCGGCGCTCGCGTCGTGAAGGGCCTCGTGCCCCTCTCGGAGATGTTCGGCTACGTCGGCGACCTCCGCAGCAAGACCTCGGGTCGCGCAAGCTACTCGATGCAGTTCGACTCCTACGCCGAGGTTCCGCGGAACGTCGCCGAGGAGATCATCGCGAAGGCCAAGGGCGAGTAACACAGCTCGTTTGCACGCCTTAGGCTTGACACCGACCGTCGGGGTTTTACCGGTAAGGGAAAATCCCGGCGGGCGGCATCCCAGCAAAGATCACCTGGCGCCGATGAGTAAGGCGTACCAGAACCACTCCGCAGGAGGACCCCAGTGGCGAAGGCAAAGTTCGAGCGGACTAAGCCGCACGTCAACATCGGCACCATCGGTCACATCGACCACGGTAAGACGACCCTCACGGCCGCCATTACCAAGGTGCTGCACGACGCGTACCCGGACCTGAACGAGGCCTCGGCCTTCGACCAGATCGACAAGGCTCCTGAGGAGCGCCAGCGCGGTATCACGATCTCGATCGCGCACGTCGAGTACCAGACGGAGGGCCGTCACTACGCCCACGTCGACTGCCCCGGTCACGCGGACTACATCAAGAACATGATCACGGGTGCGGCGCAGATGGACGGCGCCATCCTCGTCGTCGCCGCGACCGACGGCCCGATGCCGCAGACCAAGGAGCACGTGCTCCTGGCCCGCCAGGTCGGCGTTCCGTACATCGTCGTCGCCCTGAACAAGGCCGACATGGTGGACGACGAGGAGATCCTGGAGCTCGTCGAGCTCGAGGTCCGTGAGCTCCTCTCCGAGTACGAGTTCCCGGGCGACGACCTTCCGGTCGTCAAGGTCTCGGCGCTCAAGGCGCTCGAGGGCGACAAGGAGTGGGGCCAGACCGTTCTGGACCTCATGGCCGCCGTCGACGAGGCCATCCCGACCCCGCCGCGTGACACCGAGAAGCCGTTCCTCATGCCCGTCGAGGACGTCTTCACGATCACCGGTCGCGGTACGGTCGTCACCGGCCGTATCGAGCGTGGTGTCCTGAAGGTCAACGAGACCGTTGACATCATCGGCATCAAGCAGGACAAGACCACGACCACGGTCACCGGCATCGAGATGTTCCGCAAGCTGCTCGACGAGGGCCAGGCGGGCGAGAACGTCGGTCTGCTCCTCCGTGGCATCAAGCGCGAGGACGTCGAGCGCGGCCAGGTCATCATCAAGCCCGGTTCGGTCACGCCGCACACCGAGTTCGAGGCCCAGGCCTACATCCTGTCCAAGGACGAGGGTGGCCGCCACACGCCGTTCTTCAACAACTACCGTCCGCAGTTCTACTTCCGTACGACTGACGTGACCGGTGTTGTGACCCTCCCCGAGGGCACGGAGATGGTCATGCCGGGCGACAACACTGAGATGACCGTTACGCTCATCCAGCCCGTCGCCATGGAAGAGGGCCTGAAGTTCGCCATCCGTGAGGGTGGCCGGACCGTGGGCGCCGGCCAGGTCATCAAGATCAACAAGTAATTGTTGATCGTATGACCTGGTAGCTCCTTCCAGAGCTCCAGAAAGGGCCCGTGCGACTTCGGTCGTACGGGCCCTTTCGCATGCCCGGCCCGTCTCGCGAGGCGACCGAATTCGTATACGAAGCTCGAACACTGTTGCGACATCACGCCGATCCCTCCAGGTAAGACGAATCTTGGCGCGTGTCGAAAGAATCACGTAACGCATCCGTAATTCAGGAGGAAGACTGTAGGGACGGTCTCCCGCTCCCGGGCGGGGGCCCGACTGCTCTGCGCACCGCTGCCGCCGGAACCGACCGGTCGAACCGACCCCGGTCAGCCGTTCCGGCGGCCCTGTCTGAAGGGACCCCAGTGACCCGCCCTGACACGAAGAGCCGCATCGCCTCCCTGCTCGCCGACATCGAGCGGCGCAATCCGGCGCAGCCCGAGTTCCTCCAGGCCGCGCACGAGGTGCTCGAAACGCTGGCTCCGGTCCTCTCGCAGCGCCCGGAGTACGGGGAAGCGGCTCTCGTCGAACGCGTGGTGGAGCCCGAGCGGCAGATCATCTTCCGCGTCCCCTGGCAGGACGACCACGGCAAGGTCCACGTCAACCGCGGCTACCGCGTGGAGTTCAACAGCGCGCTCGGCCCGTACAAGGGCGGTCTGCGCTTCCACCCGTCGGTGAACCTCGGCATCGTGAAGTTCCTCGGCTTCGAGCAGATCTTCAAGAACGCCCTGACCGGTCTCGGCATCGGCGGCGGCAAGGGCGGCAGCGACTTCGACCCGCGCGGGAAGTCGGACGCCGAGGTCATGCGGTTCTGCCAGTCCTTCATGACGGAGCTGTACCGGCACATCGGCGAGCACACGGACGTGCCGGCGGGCGACATCGGCGTGGGCGGTCGCGAGATCGGCTACCTGTTCGGCCAGTACCGGCGCATCACCAACCGCTGGGAGGCCGGTGTCCTCACCGGCAAGGGCACGCACTGGGGCGGTTCGCTGATCCGGACCGAGGCGACCGGCTACGGCAACGTCCTGTTCGCCGCCGCCATGCTGCGGGAGCGCGGCGAGGACCTTGAGGGCCAGACCGTGGTCGTCTCCGGCTCCGGCAATGTCGCCACGTACACCATCGAGAAGCTCACCGCGCTCGGTGCCAACCCGGTGACCTGCTCCGACTCGACCGGCTACGTCGTCGACGACAAGGGCATCGACGTCGAGCTGCTCAAGCAGGTCAAGGAGGTCGAGCGCGGCAGGGTCGCCGACTACGCGGCACGGCGCGGTGCCTCGGCGCGGTTCGTCGCGAACGGCAGCGTGTGGGACGTGCCGGGCGATGTCGCGCTGCCCTCGGCCACTCAGAACGAGCTGGACGCGACCGCGGCGGCCACGCTGATCGGCAACGGCGTCAAGGCGGTCTCCGAGGGCGCCAACATGCCCACCACCCCCGAGGCGGTCCACCTCTTCCAGAAGGCGGGCGTCGCCTTCGGCCCCGGCAAGGCGGCCAACGCGGGCGGTGTCGCGGTCAGCGCGCTGGAGATGAGCCAGAACCACGCCCGCACCTCGTGGTCCCGCGAGCGGGTCGAGGACGAGCTGACCGGCATCATGAACGACATCCACGCCATCTGCCACGAGACCGCCGAGCGCTACGGCGTCCCGGGCGACTACGTCAGCGGCGCGAACATCGCGGGCTTCGAGCGGGTCGCGGGCGCGATGCTGGAGCAGGGTGTGATCTGACCCGGCTGCGTCATCGGCCGGACCGGACTCCGGGAGGGGCTCGTACGACGTCGGTCGTACGGGCCCCTTTCCCGTGGCCGGGTTCAGGCGGTCTCAGGCCGTCTCGGGAACGGGTTGCGGCCCGATCGCCATGACCGCGAGGACCGTCAGACGGCTTCCCGGCGCCGTCGGCCGGCGCCGTCGGGACGCCGCCGACATGGACGCCGTAGTCCGGTACCCGATGCAAGCTAGGCGTCCTCCGGGAGATCGGAACGGTGTCGGCAGTGGAGGCAGCGGCCCGGTGCGGGGGCGCGGAAGGCTCGGTCGCAGCCGTCGCAGTTCTGGAGCGGGTGCGGGCGGGTGGTCGCCGGGGCGGCGGGCGTCGGGGGTGGCAGCGACTCCGTGAGCCGGTGGGACAGGACGGCCGCCGGGTGACGCAGCGGCTCCCGTGGCAGACCAGTGGTCAGTGCGGCCCGCACGGCCTCGGGCGCGACACCGCGTTCCAGCCAGGCACTGACGGCCGGCGCGAGGCGGTGGACGTCGCGCTCCGAGAGCAGGAGACGCGGGTCCTGGCGGCGGAGGCTCGCGAGGAGGGCGGTAGCCGTGCGGTGGCGGCCCGGGTCGTGGGTGTCGGGGGTGGGGAGGGGGCACCTGGGTACCGGTGGCGCTGCCGGTGTGGACACGGCTGTGGGAGCCGGGGCGTGACCGGTGGGGGGAGGGGGAACCGGAGCCGGGGCGGATTCGGGTGCGGGACCTGGCACCGGAGCGGGTGCGGGAGCGAGTCCGGCCGGGGGTGCTGTGGGTGCCGTCGGTTCGGGCTCGGGTTTCGGGGGCCGGCCGGGTGCCGGGTCCGGCTCGGGTGCCCTCGGCCGGGAGGCCGGGACGGTCATCCCCTGCGGCTGGTTGTACGACACCGTGTGCGTGACGACCCGGCCGCTGGACAGCCGCTCCCGTCTGCGGGACAGGTAGCCGTACGCCTCCAACTCCCGCAAGGCCGCCGCGATACGGGTCTCGCCCTCGGGCAGGCGCGCGGCGAGCGACTTGATGTCCACGGGGGCCCCGGCGGGCAGCGACTGGATGTGGACGGCGAGCCCGATCGCGGTGAGGGTCAGCCCGCGGTGCTGGGCGAGATGGTTGCCGACCACCGTGTAGCGGGCGGTGTGGCGGACGTTGATGTGGGTGACGCCCCGCGGAATCCGGGGCTGGGCGCACGGGGGCGCGCTAAAGTTCTGGGAGTCCATCGGGAAGGTGTATTCCTCGGTGGTCAGGCCCTCGATCGGGATGCCAGTCCCGGCCGGGGGCCGTTGTCTGTTTGCGGTTGTGGTGCCGCCGCGAGCATATGCCCGGCAATAGCCGCTGAATCCAGCTCAGTTGCCGATTGTCACCCTTGCGGGTGACGGGTCGGCCGCGGGGAGGCTGGTGGGGTTGGCAGGTGGTTCTCACCTCGGGCTTTTAAGAGCCTTTTGATGTCGTGCGTGGCCGCGTCGTCGATCACCGGGTCGTGACGTTCCGCGATCCGGTGGGTGCCGGGACGGATGCCTCTGATGCGAGAGACAGCTCGGCCCAGACGGTCTTGCGTGGGGTGGGTCCTGGTGTCACGCCCCAGCGGTCCGCGAACGCCTCCACGAGGAGCAGGCCGCGGCCGGACTCGATGGCGGCCTCCGCCGGGCCGAGCCGGGGAAGCCGGTCACCCACGGTGTCCGTCACCTCGATGCGGAGGGTGTCGCCGACGACGTACAGCGTGAGGCGGAAGCCGCGTCCCGCTACGCGGCCGTGCGTCGCCGCGTTGCTCGCGAGCTCGGCGACGATCTGGTCCGCCGGGCTCAACGGCATGTCCCAGGAGCGGAGTTGTTCGGTCGCGAGCAGTCTCGCCAGACGGGCACCGCGTGGCGTGGGGGACAGCAGCACGCTGAAGTTGCGGACGGGTTCGACATGGTGGGCTTCGAGCCCGGCGGTTTCCTGATTCACGTCACTCAGCGTGTCCGACTCCGCCTACCGTGAGCTGCGATGACGTCGGTGCGTACAGGGTTTGTCCGGTCGCTGTCCCGATCTGTCCCGGCTGTCCTGGGTGTCGTACGGGAACGGTGGGCGTTGGAGGTGGGTGGGTGTGAGCAGCGAGAGCGCGGACGAGCCGGGGTGGGACGTCAGCCCGGAGGACGAGATCGCCCCGGTGGTCGAGGCGACCGGCCGCCAGATCAGGCTCTGGCGGGAGGCGGCCGGGATGCGGGTGGTCGAGTTCGGCCGGGCCATCGGCTACGGGGAGGACCTGGTCCGGAAGGTCGAGCGGGGCGCGCGGATTCCCCGGGCGGACCTCCTGGACCGCGCGGACGACGTCCTGAACGCCGGCGGGCGCCTCAGGGCGTTCAAGGAGGACATGGAGAAGGCCCGCTACCCGAAGAAGGTGCGCGAGCTGAAGATGCTGGAGGAGCGGGCGGTTGAGCTTCTGCTGTACAGCAACCACAACATCCATGGGTTGTTGCAGACGCCCGAGTACGCACGTGCGTTGCTCGGTACCTGGCGGCCGGCCTATTCGCTCGACGAGTTGGAACGGATGGTTGCCGCGAGGGTGGCCCGCAAGTCCGTCTTCGAGCGGTCGTTGGCTCCCGAACTCGGCTTCGTCCAAGAAGAAGTGACCCTGCGCCGCCCTGTCGGAGGCACAATGGTGCTGCGCCGACAGCTCGAACACATGTTGGAGGTGGCCCGTTTGCCGTTCGTGGAGCTTCAGGTGATGCCGACAGCACACGCGTGCCATCCGGGAACGGGCGGGTTGGTCGAGGTGCTGAAGTTCCATGACGGTTCGGGAGTGGGGCGTACCGACGGTGACTTCGGAGGCCGACCGGTATCCGAACCAAGGCAACTAAGGGTCCTCGAACTGCGCTATGGCATCATCCGAGCCCAGGCCCTTTCGCCCGAGGAGTCCCTGGCCTTCATCGAGCAAATGCTGGGGGAGACATGACCCGTGAGACCTCGGCCCACTTTGATTCCGGACTGCAGTGGGCCAAGAGCACGTACAGCAGCAGCAGCAACGGAAACGACTGCGTCGAGATAGCCCCCACCCTCCAGAGGATCCACATCCGCGACTCCAAGAACCCGGGCGGCGCCCGCCTGGCGACGGCCCCCGCCGCATGGACGGCGTTCGTCCGCTTCGCGGCCCAGGGCTGACCGGGGGAGCGGAGATCCACCCGCAGAGCTACGCCCGTACCGTGTTCGCCGCCCTGGGCGGAGTCGTCGAGATCGGCGCGGTGAACCACGCCGGTACCTGGGACCTGGCCGATGTCTCGGTGGAGGACTTCCTGACGCCCAGGGGCGAGGACATCGCACGGATCGTGGCGGCGGTCCGGGCGATCGGCCGGTTCGACGACCCTGGCATGGCCATCTCGGACGAGCTGGGGTATCTGCGCGAGCACCCGGTCGAGGCGCCGTTCCTGCTGCTCTGGTCGGCGGGCATCGCCTGGGACCCGGAGTCGGCGGACGACCCCGCGTATCTGGCGGATCCGCCGGTGGTGCGCCGGATGTGCCGCATGGGCGCGGACCTCCAACTGGTCAGTCTCCTGGACGCCTTGGTGACCGCCGGAATCGCGGCCGGGGTGCACGCCGGGGAGGGCGGGGCCTTGGCCGCGGAGATCATCCGCATCGCCTGTGAGCTCGTGGGCGATGCCGGGCGCAGTGCTCCGGAGACGGTGTTCCGCATGTGGCGGGTGGCCCATCTGCCCGACACCCTGCGTCCCGACTCCGGTGCGCCGGAGTCCGGCAAGGCGGGGTACCGGGCGTACGACGCGGAGCTGGAGCGGTTGCTCGCGCCGATCTGAGGCCCGCCCGGAGAACAGTCACTGCATGTTCTGCACATGCGGATGGGCGTACGAGGCCACGCACACGTAGATCTGCAGGGTGTAGCTGCGGCCGATGGTGAGCTGGGTGGCGCAGGCCGGGCCGAGGAAGTGCAGGCCGTCGTAGTCGGCGTCCTCCAGAGGGCGCCAGCTCCCGGTGCCGCCGTCCCACTCGGTGCCGTCGATGGTCAGCAGCGGGCGCACGTCCGAGCCGCACTCGGCGCAGGACATCGGGAACGGGTCGCTGAAGCTCCAGGGCCCGTGGCCGCCGAGCTTGCAGCCCGGGGCGACGCTGAGGTCGTACTGGTAGTCGACGACCTCGATGTCGTCCTCGTCGTCCGGGTTCTGTTCCTCCTCCCACGCCTCGATCCGGTCCGCCAGTTCCTCGGGCAGTTCGTGCGGGGCCGGGTACTCGGTGACCGTCTCGGGGTGGAGGAGACAGGGCTCGGGCAGGTAATTGTCGCTGCCGATCACCGAGGGCTCGGGAGGCGCGGGGAGCGGATCGGTGACGTCGGCGGAGGCTCGCCAGTACAGCTCGGCGGCGGGGAGGTAGTCCTCGTCGTGGTCGAACGGGCACCACAGCATCTGCAGGAGGTCGGTGCCGGCCGGGCGGGGCAGGGAGGGGACGTCGGCGGCGTACACCTGGACCACGGGAATGAGCGGGACCGGGCCGTCCTGCGGTATCCGTGTCCCGGCGACGGCACGGTCGACGATCTCGCGTTCCTCGGGAGTGAGTAGGTCGGCGCCCTCCGCGCGCGGCCGGGTCCAGGCATCGGCGAGGATGCGCCGCCGCTGCCGTACGTCGCCGGGGACCACACCGAGGTGAGTGGGCGCGTCGTGATCCGGGCAGGTGGGCCAGGGCTCGTCGGCGGGCCACAGCAGCGGGCCGCCGAGGGAACTGTCGCCGGCCGTCGGCGCGCCCGGGCGGGGGTGCAGCCGGACAGCCGACCGGGCCAGTGGGGCCAACTCCGGGAAGAGAGACGTGACGTCGACGGGGCGGGGTGGGGTCGTCCTGGACATGGAGTGAGAGTAAGGGGAGGTTCTTCGCCTGCTCCTGTGCGGGGTTGCCCGGCCGGCGCACGGCATGAGGCGACCGGGAAGCGAATCTCCGTTCCCTGTAAGTTCGCTTGTGCGTACGGGTGTTGTTGAGGCGGACGTGACGGGGGTTGCGGTATGGCGGGGAATCGGCCGGCGGATTGGCATGTGCTGGATCTGGACAAGGACCCCACTCCCGGGGATCCGGACCGGGTGCAGAAGCTGGCCAAGGATCTGCATGATTTCGCCGATGACGTGTCGGACGCGTTGCGTCTGATCAAGGGGATGGCGGGTGAGGATGCTGTTCTGTCGTGGGCGGGGAAGTCGGCGGAGGC